>JAUZOU010000050.1 GCA_030706285.1 Bacteroidota bacterium | reverse complement strand
TCCCTATCGCCGAAAAGGTATACTTTTTCGACAAAAAGGTATCGTACCGGCAAGAAAGGCAAATAGGTACACAAATGTTACAATAGGATACCTCAAAAAGAATACTTGTCTTTACCTTTAGTCCACTAATTCATAAAAAGCACATCGACCATGGATATCGCCAAAAGAAATCCCAATAACCCATTGCTTCGTCCCAGCGACCTGAAGGCACGGATAAAAGGTATGGAGATCACCTGTTTACTCAACCCCGGCGTTTTCCGGATGAACGGCAAAACTTGGTTGTTGTTGAGGGTAGCCGAACGCCCCACCCAGGTGGACAATCAAATCAGTTTTCCTATTTATAATAAAGAGGGCCGGATTGAGGTGCTCCATTTCGACAAGGACGATCCTCAACTGGATGCGACGGATCCGCGGGTCATACTGTATAAAGGGAAAAATTATCTGACCACCCTGTCCTATTTACGGCTTGTCTGCAGTGATGATGGCTGCCATTTCTATGAAGATCCGGCCTATCCTCCCATTTTCGGGAAAGGCAATCTGGAGTCATTCGGCATCGAAGATTGCCGGGTAGCAACCATGAAAGATGGCTTTTACCTGACGTACACGGAAGTTTCATCGGTTGCCGTCGGAGTAGGCCTGATCCAAACCAACGACTTCCGGTTGTTCAACCGCAAAGGCATGATTTTTCCACCTCACAACAAAGACTGCGCACTTTTCGAAGAACCGATCAATGGGAAATATTATGCTCTTCACAGACCGAGCAGTCCAGAACTTGGAGGAAATTACATCTGGCTGGCCGAATCGCCTGACCGGTTACACTGGGGCAACCACCAATGCCTGGCCGTCACCAGGGAGGGCAACTGGGATGAAACCAGAGTCGGCGCCGGAGGTCCACCTATCAAGACAGCCGAAGGATGGCTTGAAATTTACCACGGTGCCGACAAACAACACCGTTATTGTCTGGGAGCCCTGCTGCTTGACAAAAATGACCCTTCAAACGTACTAGCCAGAAGTTACACTCCGATTATGGAACCGGTTGCCGGTTATGAGCAAACAGGCTTTTTCGGAAATGTGGTGTTCACCAACGGTCACGTGGTCGACGGCGATACCGTTACTTTATATTACGGAGCCAGTGACGAAGTCATTTGTAGTGCGACCTTATCCATTACCGAAATCTTAAACTCACTCAAATAACCCACATGCTGATCAACAAACTGACAGGAGAACTTTCATTCTTCAAATCGCAGCCCTTAAATATTCGTACACTATTGATTACAAATATGTTGTACGCTATTATCCTGCCAATCATCGAAATTTTTGTCGGGGCTTATATCATGCGCAACACAGGAAATTCTTCCTATGTGGTGATTTACCAGTTGTGCATGTATGTCGGGATTGTCTGCACGTCTGCCCTGAACGGAGAATTGCTTAAATATTTCAAGGTGAACTGGCTATACAGCTTTGGCATCTTACTGTCAGCCATTGTCCTGATGGCGATGATGTCCATCCACTCCATCGGGATTGAACAGCTTGGTATTGCCGGTTTTATACTGGGAGCATCCACCGGTTTTTTCTGGACAAACCGGTATCTACTGGCTCTCAACTCCACCAACGACGGAAACAGGAACTACTTCTTCGGATTGGAATCCTTTTTCTTTTCATTTTGGAACATTATCGTCCCCTTGTGCGTCGGAGCCTTTCTTGGAAGTGTGGAAGGAACGAAATTGTTTGGTAAAGTGATGGATGTTAATAAAGGTTATCAGGTCATCACCTTCATTGTGCTGTTCATTGCCATCGGTGCCTGTCTGGTCCTTTCAAAAGGTAAGTTCTCGAATCCTGTTCAAAAGAAATTCTTCTATGTTCATTTCCATCCATTGTGGAAAAAATTTCTAGCGTTGGCCGGACTGAAAGGTATGGTTCAAGGATTTCTGGTAACCGCCCCGGCTATTTTGGTTATGCGGCTAGTCGGCAACGAAGAATCGTTGGGCCTGATACAAAGCATTGGTGGGGCTCTGACTGCCATTCTGGTTTACGTACTTGGGCGTGTCACCAAACCAAAGCACCGGATGACCATCTTCGGTTTTGGACTGATCGTCTTCTTTATCGGAACGATGGTCAACGGCCTTTTGTTCTGTGCCATCGGCGTCATCATTTTCGTCCTGTGTAAAGTGCTTTTCCAGCCCTTGCATGATTTAGCCTATTTTCCAACCATGATGAAGACGATCGACGCCGTGGCTGCCATTGAAAAGCGCAATGAATATACGTATATTTTGAGTCATGAAATCGGATTGTTTATCGGACGTGCTTTTGGCATGATTCTATTTATTGCTCTGGCCTACCTGATTTCTGAAACATTTGCCCTGAAATATGCCCTGATCATCGTGGGTGGGTTACAATTGCTATCACTACCCCTCGCCAAACACATTATCAAAGAAATCGATACCAAGTTTTCCAAAACAAACAACTAATGCAAACGTACAGATACGTGCTTTTCTTTCTGCTGGTCAGTTGCCTGACGTTCTCCTGCACGGCCAGCGACAATTATGGGAAGGCTGTGCAACAAGTGCCTGTTCAACGGGTTGAACGGATGCCAAACGATCCGGAGCCCTACAAGATCATCAACTGGAAACAAAAGGCCATTGATTTCGATACTTATGTCTATGATTTCAATCCGGATATTCCTGCCGGTCCGATGATTTGGCTTGACAACAGTCAGCGCAACGTTCCGCAAATTACGTTCGGATTGTACACCGCTGTTCATGATTGCCGGCAAGGTCCCGATCACAACCACGGCGAATTTCATGAGAGTCTGAATTCGTTGGCTTCTATTTTGGGAGCAGGGCTCATCGGTATAGATAAAACCCATCAAAACGGATACAACTACGTGAAAATGATCCAGAATTATTTCAATTCTGGAACCGGCTGGAATATTATGATGAACAATACCAGCCCGGAAGTGGCCAAACTTGGCGGTGGCTATGGTCGTGACTGGTGGTATGATGTCTGGCCGAATGTCTTGTATTATGCCATCTGCGATGTTTTTCCAAACGTCGAGAAATCAGGTGATATTCAGCGAAGCATCGCCAATCAATTCTACAAGGCCGATTCAACGCTGAACGGGAATTACAATTATTCGTATTTTGATTACGGCAAGATGAAGGGCATGGTCAACCAGATCCCATTTGAACAGGATGCCGCCGGCGGTCATGGGTATGTATTGTACGCGGCCTATGAAAAGTTCAAAGACAAACGGTACCTGAAACATGCCGAATCAGCCATAGCGGCGCTGAATGCACAGAAAGAAAGCCGGTTCTATGAAATCCTGCTACCGATGGGTGTCTATACGGCGGCCAGACTCAATGCGGAGCAAGGAACAAGCTACGACATCGGGAAAATGCTCGGTTGGGTCTTTGACGGATGCAAAAACCCCAACGGACGTAACGGTTGGGGCGTCATTGTCGGAAAATGGGGGCCGTATGATGTTAGCGGCTTGCAAGGCAGTACTATTGATGGCGGTGGCTATGCATTTCTGATGAACAGCATGAAACTGGCCTGGCCCTTGGTTCCTATGGTTAAATATCAGCCACAGTATGCCAGGGCTATCGGAAAATGGATGCTTAACAATGTCAACGCAGCCAGGTTGTTTTTCCCCAATGAAATTTCAGACAATAACCAATGGCTGCCGGAACTGAAAAACTACACGCATTCGATTGTTGCCTATGAAGGATTGCGCTACGAAGATTGTTATCATAAACCGGCACTGAAAGGTGTCCATCCGGTTGCTTTGGGCGATGGTCCAAACTGGAATCCGAACAATCCGAAAGAAACGATGTTTAGTATATACAGCACGTCACCGGTCGGTATTTTCGGCGCCATAGTCGATACAACCGATGTCAAACGCATTTTAAAACTAAACTGTAATGCCACCGATTTCTATGCCGACAGGAAGTTTCCGGTTTATTTGTTTTTCAATCCTTATCACGAAACAAAAAAAATCACTTACCATCCAGCCGGACGTTCAGACCTGTTTGACATTCTCTCCAAAAAATACCTGGCAAAGAATATAACCAGACCGACCAGAATTTGCCTTCCGGTGAATCAGGCCTGTATCGTAGTCGAGTTGCCGGCAGGGACGAGAATCGAGCATAAAAGGAACCAGCTGATTGCAGATGGAACCATTATTGCCTATAAATGACCTTAACTAAATATGATCATATGAAACGAACACTAGTATTACTTTGCCTTTGCCTGTTTGGACTTGCAGTCCAGGCCCAAAACACGGTCCGGGTAACAGGTACCGTCAAAGATGGGGAGACAAACGAACCGCTCATCGGACTGACCGTATCCGCAACAGGAACCACAACAGGAACCGTCACTGATGCTTCCGGCGCTTTTTCAATCACGGCGCCGTTAAACGGAGTGCTCAAATTTTCGTATATCGGCTACAAACCACAGGAATTTGTCGTGAAAGCAGCCTCCACCAATCTGACCATCAAGATGATGCCTGACAAACAGGCACTTGACGAAGTGGTTGTTGTCGGATACAGCGTCCAGAAAAAACGGGATATTCTGGGAGCTGTCAGTAAAGTTAGCAGTTCTGACATCACCAGATTGCCTGTGGCTTCAACGCAACTGGCGCTACAGGGACGTGTTGCAGGCGTACAGGTAACCACGCAGACCGGAGCGCCAGGTTCAACTATTTCGGTACGTATCCGCGGAGTCGGTTCAATCAACTCAAGCAATGAACCGTTGTATATCGTGGACGGCATTCCGGTGGAAGGGGCTCTCAATAATCTGTCGCCCGATGAGATCGATAATATTTCCGTGCTGAAAGATGCCTCGTCGGCAGCTGTTTACGGTTCCCGAGCCAACAACGGAGTCGTACTGATCACAACCAAAACCGGGAAGGTCGGTGACTCTAAAGTAACCTACAGCGGTCAGTATGGCGTCCAGACACACGGGCATTTAACGCCTATGGCGACGACAGAACAATACATTCAACTGTACAACGAAGCCGCGACCGCTGATAAAGCAAAATCACCAAGAGCTTTGATCGAAGGCGATTACGTCAAGAATTTTCCGAATGTAAACCACCTGGAAGAAATTTTCCAAACTGCGCCGCTTCAATCACATGAACTAACTGTCAGCGGTGGCAACGACAAAACACAATACCTGATCGGCGGTTCCTATTACAACCAGGATGGTATCATCAAGCATACAAATTACGAACGGTTTAGTCTGCGCTCAAACATCAGTTCCGATGTTAAAAGCTGGTTGCACCTTGGATTGAATGCCAGTGGCAGTTTCTCTTCGACCCGAAAGGTATCCAGCTCCGGTGATGGTTATGTGAGTGAAGGCGGAAGTGTTGTCAGATATGCCTTGTTCAGATCACCGGCCATTCCAGTCTACACTAACCAAGGTCAGTTTGTGGACCTACCATCCGACTATTACGGAAATCAATATTACAATTCGTTCTTCGGAGATGGGTATAGTCCGGAAGGATTGTGTGAGAATACAGATAATACACAAAAGATCAAGACCTTACTTGTTACAGGTAACATGATCCTGAAATTTCCGGAAAACCTGTTTCTCAAAACGACAGCCGGAATCGATTACAAAAACCTGATATCCCGTGTATACAACAAAACCTGGGGATCACAAAACAGGATCAACAGCACAAACAGTCTTGATGTAGCCAATTCAACCGATTACAGTTGGACAGTGAACAGTACATTGAACCACAGTCTCAAGTTGAATGACATCCATAACCTGAATTCCATGATCGGCGTCGAGGCCGTCCGTGCAGCCGGGTACAATTTGGGAGCCAGCGACAGTGAATTTTACAACACTGATCCTGATTTTATCTACATTGGTCTTGGAAGCGAAAACGCAAAGAAAAGCTTCAGTCAATCCGAGTATGGATCTGAACTATTATCGGCCTTTGCCACTGTTAATTACAACTACGCCCAGAAATATTATCTGTCCGGCATTATCCGCCGGGACGGTTCTTCGAGGTTCTCCGAAGGCAACAGATGGGGTACCTTCTATTCCGTTTCAGCTGGTTGGAACATCGATTCTGAAGAGTTCATGCAAGCCTATGAAAACATCAGCAAGTTAAAACTCCGTGCCGGATACGGAGCCATAGGAAATCAGAATATCGGGTTGTATGCCTATGCTGACAAGTATTCACCGAATTATTATTACACGTTCGGTGGAAAAAGCTACCAAGGTTATGTTCAATCGGATCTTGGAAATACCGACCTGAAATGGGAAACGAACCATCAGTTCAATGCAGGAGTTGATATGGACTTTATGAATGGCAGCTACGGCTTTTCACTCGATTATTACTACAAACTGACGAGCGATATGTTGGTGAAAGCACCGATGCCGACTTCCATCGGATATGCCTCGAAACCATGGATCAATAGCGGAAATGTACTGAACACAGGTGTCGACCTGGAGTTGTTCTACCGGAAAAAATACAAAGACGGCGGGTTTGACATCACCATGAACGGCGGCTATCTGTACAACGAAGTCAAAAAGCTGGATGCACCGCTGCCGGGAGGACGGATTGACACAGGTGTAAATGCCACACTGACTGAAGTCGGACACCCGATCGGATCCTTCTATGTGTATAAGATGGCTGGTATTTTCCAGAATAACGAAGATGTACTGACATCAGCCTATCAGGGCACCGATGTCGCAGCAGGCGACGTCAAGTATGCAGATATAAACGGCGACAATGTGATTGATTCAAAGGACCGTACCTTCATGGGCAGTGCAATCCCGAAATTCACGACAGGTATCAATCTGTCCGGCAATTACAAAGGATTTGACCTGACATTATTCTTCCAAGGTGCTTTCGGCCAGAAAATCTATTCTCAGGTCAACCACGACATCGAGGGATTTTACCGCGGATTTAATGTAACCGAGCGGTATTATAAAGAGCACTGGACCGGAGAGGGCACCTCCAATACCCAACCCCGGGCGTCCTGGTCAGCCAAACCGAACAATGTCAGAGCATCCTCCAGATTTTTGGAAGATGGCTCCTACCTCCGGTTGAAAAACATTCAATTAGGTTACAATGTGCCGAACGTCAAAAACCTGCACATCCAGAACATCCGGTTATACCTGTCAGCAACCAACCTGCTCACATTGACCAAGTATTCAGGATTGGATCCGGAAATGACAGTCAGCACCAATTCTGCCAGTGAAGGCGATGCAGCCAACGGCATAGACTGGGGCACATACCCGGTCGCCAAAAGCTACACCTTTGGAGTAAACATCACTTTATAAAATGAACGGTATCATGAAAAAATATGACATTATACTAAGCCTGACCTTACTGGGATTGTTGAGTTCCTGCAGCGGCTTTCTGGACGAAAAGCTTAAAGGTCAATATTCAGCTGAAAATTACTATACGACGGAAGAAGCAGCGACTCAGGCCGTCAATGGCATTTACAATTCTCTTTATAGCATTAAGCTGTGGGTATTTGGTGACGTTGCCTCAGACGATGCGGTCAAAGGAGGGAATGCCGGCGACCAGGGAGACATCAACTTTATCAATGATTTCACAGCCTCCTCGGACAACGGCGTTATCAGTACCTTCTGGCAAGACACCTATGAAACCATTTCCAGAGCCAACAACGTCATCGCCTACGTGCCATCCATGAGCATAGACGCAACCCTGCGCGACCGCTTGGTAGGTGAAGCCAAATTTTTACGGGCATTCTCTTACTTCAACTTAGTCAATGTCTTCGGAAAAGTGCCTTTGAAATTGCTGCCACAAACAACACAAGCCAACATCAATGTAGGGCTGAGTGAGGTTAGTGCCATTTATACCCAGATCGAAAAAGACCTGACTGAGGCCATTGCCGTCTTGCCTGCCTCCTATTCGAGCGAAAAAGGCCGCGTTACGAAAGGTGCCGCCTATGGATTGTTGGCCAAAGCTGACCTGTATCAGCAAAAGTATGCCGAGTGCCTGACTAACATTAACGCACTTGAATCGCTGAAGCAATATCGTTTGGCCGGAAACTATGCCGACTTGTTCAAAGCCGGAGCTGAAGACAGTTCGGAGATTATCTTCGGAATCCGGTATGTCAATGATACGAAAGCCTCGCTTGGCAATCTCATGACAGTCTGGTTCGCTCCGTCAACCGAAGGAGGTTATTATTTTGACGCTCCGACGCAAAGCTATGTCGATGCATTTACGGAAAAAGACACGACCGGTGCGGACGATCCACGATTGGACGCTTCCATTGGTCGTGACGGGAAACCATGGTTCAACAAGACGACCTTTTCGTCCTCTTGGTCTGAAGCTACCGGCTATCTGGTCAGAAAATATGACGAAGATGCCGTTCCAGGCCTGGCAATCGCTCAATCAACCGTACCCTATCACTATATGCGCTATGCCGACATTTTACTGATGAAGGCGGAAGCCATCAATGAACTTGGAGGAACAGATGCCGTTGCCAAAGCAGCGGTTCCGCTGAATCAGGTCAGGAAAAGAGCTGGTCTAGCCCCTACCACGGCATCTACTCAGGTAACCTTGAGAGCCGTCATCCGGAACGAACGTCGCAAAGAACTCGGATTTGAATTCCATCGATTCTTTGATTTGATGAGGTGGGGCAAAGAAGCAGCAGAAACAGCATTGGGAAGCGATTTCAAATGGACGGAGCCCCGCTTCTACTTCCCACTTCCCCAAGAAGAACTCGATGCCAATAAAGCACTTTAACATTTCCAGTTATTCAATAATCATTTATTTCATTAAACATTAATTAAAACAAATCATGAAAACATCACTTTACAGAAAGGCATTCATTGCCTGTATCATGCTGAGTCTGTTTGCTTGTACCTTCACTTCTTGTAGCAAGGATGATGAAACCAAGAAAGCCGATACAACAGCACTCGTTGCGTTGATTGATTCCTGTCAGACATTACTGAACGGAGCAACAACGGCCGATTATCCTCAATCTGCCATCACGACTTTCCAGACAACATTGGCGACGGCCAAAACAGCCATTCTTAACACGTCTATTTCACAAACGGCCGTTGACAACTTAGTTGTACAGCTAAGGGCTGCCAGGGAAACCTTCCTCGCTGCCGCGTACGGAGCTATTCCATCATCTGCTCTGATCATGGGCTTGAGTTTTGATGAAGGCACCGGCACTCAATTGACCACAACAGGTAAAAAATGGACAGCAGTCCTGAAAAAAGGTCCGTCTGAAATCTTCGGTACGGCCACCAACTTACCTACTTTTGTAACCGGTAAGGTTGGTAAAGCCATGTATTTCAGTAATGGTTCACATCTTGAAATCAGCAATTACACCAAGAGCGATCTGTTGGGCAATCAATTGTCCATCGCCGTTTGGGTAAAACCGGATTCAACCAGAGCCGGAAACTACATTATGTCATTTAATTACTGGAACACCTGGAAATTCCAACTTCAGGAACAGAATAAACCATTCTTTACGACTAGCACGACCGCAGGGGGTACGGATGCAGACAACCAGTCTGATTATTCCGCACCGAACAAGCAATGGACACATTTGGTTGTCAGCATGAACCTGACCAGCGGCAAGCTGACCTTCTATGTAAACGGTTTAAAAACAATGGAATGGACGACTGCAACCAAGCCGAATTTCACTGGAACGCTGAAAGACTATGCCACCACACTGCCACTGATGATTGGAGCTTGCACCACATATGCAGAAGCCAATACATGGACATGGGAATGGGCCAGGACTCCAGCCGGTTGGGATGGTTTCATCGGTTCAATGGATGAACTGAAAGTCTACAACATCGCTTTGACAGATGGACAAGCAGCCAAACTATACAACGACGAGAAATAGCCACAGATGAACAGAATGATTCGATTGACGTATTTTTAAGAATCGATCAGTCAGTTATACCATTCCGGGAGGGACTTGGTCTTGTTAATAAGCCAAGTCCCTCTCTTTCTTAAGAAAACAATGTCTTTAATACGACTGGCCCTATGCGACAACCTTCATACAACAGTTTATTATTTCTGGTCATCATGATATTGACAGTCTGGCCTGTTCGATCAGCCACCCAACAGACATGGTGGAAAGAAGCCGTCTTCTATCAGATTTACATGCCCTCTTTTCAGGATAGTAATGGTGATGGCTACAGCGATTTTACCGGAATGACTTCCAGACTGGACTACCTGCAATCACTGGGTATCAAAGGCATCTGGCTGACGCCGTTTCTGAAATCGCCCAAAGTTGACAACGGGTATGACGTAGCCGATTATTATCAGATTGATCCGGTCTATGGCACCATGAAGGATTTTCAGCATTTTTTGGATGAAGCACACCGGAGAGGCATCCACGTCATCATGGATATGGTAGTCAATCATACATCGACCGACAACCATTGGTTTCAGGAATCCAGGAAATCGAAAGACAATCCGTACCGGGATTATTACATCTGGCGGGACAAGCCCAACAACTGGGAATCGTATTTCGGCGGTGGCGCCTGGGCGTTGGATTCCCTGACCGGGCAATATTATTTACATCAGTTTGCCGTCCGCATGGCTGACCTGAACTGGTCGAATCCGAAAGTCGTGGATGAAGTCAGACAGGTATTGCGTTACTGGCTTGACAAAGGCATTGACGGATTCCGGTTCGACGTCATCAACAACCTGAAAACCGATACCCTCCTGCCTGACAATCCCATGGTAAACGGCCTACAAAAACACCTGTACGATGAAAATCAATCCGGCGTCAAAAAGATGATGAGCCTGCTGAAGAAAACCATTAATGACTATCCGGACAAGTTTGAAGTAGGCGAAATCAGCAGCGACAAGATTGAAGTACTTAGCCAATACCAGTCACCTCAGCTGATGGATGTGGTCTTCAACTTCAATTTCGGCAGCATGCCTCATTTTTCAGTTGAGCGCATCTTCAACGAGCTACAGCATATGAATCAAACAATGACCGGTTACCCCACCCTTTTCTTCGGCAGTCATGACAATCCCCGGCTAATGAACAGAATGGCAGATGGCAATCCTGAAAGAGCGGAAGCATTGGCGGCACTCATTCTGACGGCAAAAGGGGTGCCCTTTGTTTATTACGGCGAAGAAATCGGCATGGAAAACATCGAAGCAAAAACATACGATGAAATAGCCGACATTCAGGGAAAAACATTCTATAACCTGGCCATCAAAGACGGAAAATCACCGGAAGAAGCCTTGAAATGGGGGAACGAACACAACCGGGATAAATCAAGAAGCCCGATGCAATGGGATAATAGCGTCAATGGTGGATTTACTGCCGGAAAGCCCTGGATCAAGCTTCATGAGGACCTGCCTGTCGTGAATGTCCGGCTGGAAGAACAGCAACCTCATTCCATCCTGAATACGTACAAGAAACTGATTGCCATAAGGAATGCGGAGAAAGCCCTCCAGTACGGCGACTATGTCCGGCTGGAACGTCACGGTGACCTCATCCGGTACGCTCGTTCCTATGATGGAACAACAGTCACAGTGATCCTCAATTTCGGCAAAAAAGCACGAATCACAGTGCCTAAAGACGCGACAATTCTGATGGGTACGGCGTCGTTGAAAACCAACGGATATCTAATCTATAAACAATCCTGACAGTTGATATGCCACAAAAGATCAAACTCCATATGATCATGCTGTTGCTGGGCAGTTTAACGTTCATTCGTGCTCAGCAAAGGTCAATTCCAAGAATCGAACTGATGCCGGATAAACCGTCACCATATCTGATGCGAGACTGGAAGCAAGTGGCGCGAAACTACGATGCCTTCGTCTTTGACACCAGCCGTACCGGTACCTATTTGCCCATGGCCACCATCAGTCCGGTAAAAGGTATCAATTATCCGGCAGTGAATCCCATTCTGATGGATTCCTATGTAGGATCATCAGACCACGGTAACGTTGCCGAAGCCATAAATGTCATGCCTGCCATCATCGGTGCGACACTTGTCGGAATTGATAAATCCGGTCAGCTGAACACAAACTGGGTGGTTAAACTCAAGAACTTTTTCAACCTGAAAAATGGACAGAACGTCTATTTGAACGATTACGCCTCTTCGACCGGCAATGACTGGTGGTATGAACTTATGCCCAATGTGTTTTTTTATCAGTTGTACAGTCTGTACCCAAACGCTGATGCTGATTTCAATACCCAATTTACGACCATTGCCGACAGGGAACTGGCTGTCTTGTACAAACTCGGGGGAAAAACGCTGCCATGGACCGTTCCTTCCATGAACTACCGGGCCTTCAACTTGCT
>JAUZOU010000005.1 GCA_030706285.1 Bacteroidota bacterium | reverse complement strand
GGGTATTCCATTCCAGTCCCTTTAAAAGCCGTCCACTATAGGCGTCAAACATGTTGTCTCCTTGGTTCCAGGCCATTTTCGCCATGTCGAAACAGTTGGTGATGCCACACATGGTGTGTGCCTGGTCGCGGAATGATTCCTGGCATTGGCCGTTTTCATAGATATAGTATTTTAACTCGTCGTCATAGCCGTAATCCGTAACGGTGTTCAGGCGGTTGCCCAAACTGTATTCTTCGAAGGTGGAATAGGTCCCGGATGTATAGTTGATGACAGGAGGTCCTGAGGGATAAGCCAGATCGTCTCTCCGATGAGGTTGACTCATGAACTTCCGGTAAGCTCGGTCGTAGATGGTATCGTTGTCCATGAAAATGCCCATCGCCATCAAGCCGCGAAGGGCAAAAATACCCTGATTTCCGTGGCGACCGGAATCACCGTTGAATATGTTCCAGTAAAAGGTCACGTCATTCAATGCGTCATCCAAGTTGTAATGGCTGCTCGGTATAACTTTGGTGCTGTAACCCGGGTGGACAAGCATGTCCTTAAAAGCTTTTTGATCGGTGGAACTCCATCCGCTGTAGTCTCGCATGAGTTCAGCTGCATCGATGAGCATGTAAATTTTTCCGTTGTCAAGCGGGCCTGTACCACGGCTGCTGGCACTGACCAGATTTTTGTAACCATTCAAAATTTGCACTGCTCTGTCGGCATACTTCAAATCGCCTTCAATTTTCCATATCAGTGCCTGCTGAAGGGCAGCTCGTCCATCGACTCCGATAATGCCGTTGAACTGACCTTCGTTGATACGGGTCAATCCAGTCCGTCCTCCGCGAGAAGAAAAAACATCCGCTTTCATTTTAAGGTAAGAAGAATAGAATGGTTCCTGTTTGGCAGCCACCATGGCCTTCATGCGATCAAGGTCTGCCTGCGTGTAACTGATGCCGGGATGGATGAAGGCGCGTTTGGCGAAGGTGTTAATCGGGCTTAGTACAATGAGTGCGAAAAATAACAAGCATTTCAGTATTTTGGTCATTATTTGTGGTTGTTATACGTTTTTTCAAAGATGCAATGAAAGACTATTTGTCTATCATCGGTAGAAACCAATTAGTCGTGTTCAGGAGCTTTTGATACAATGCCGTGGCTTTAATTTCACTTTCCGAAGCGTTTGGATGATTGCGACGTGCAATTCTGGAAGCAAGGAAAGATGGGTCGTTCCGACGAATGGACATGCGCATCAGATCAAAGAATCGTTGACCTTCGAAAGCGCTTTCGAAAGCGTCTTCATTACAAATCAGGTTTTCAACGGCATCAACACTGTCTGAAATAGTAGGTGTTATCGCTTTAATGGTGGGGAACGAGTAATGCAATTCATCCATTTCTGCATTGCCGCAGCCTTTGGCATGAAGACCGATGTTTTGGTTGTCGCCCAGGTCGAAGAAAGTGTAGCCACTGGCTTTAAGGCGTGCATATTCTCCATTTTGGTCGTATTTGATCAGGTTGCCTGTGCTCAGACCATATTTCAGCATATTGAATGCAGTGATGGGAAATCCAGCCCGATTGATGGCTTCAGCCAATCTGTAATAAACAATGCCAGTTCGATAGATGGTGACGTGTGGATTTGAGGCGTTTTGCTTTGTGATGATACGTCCTCCTTTTGTACCGCTCAGGTTGCTCATGCAACTGCCGTTCAGCCTCAGGTCTCCTGTCGTGTATGCAACTTCTCCAGGTGTATAGGTATAATTGTACCATGCGTTTGTATATACGCTGTCACGAATCAGGCTAAATTCAGTGGTGTTTGAAGCATAGCAGTAATAGGTTGAATCTGAAAGATCATCCAGTAATGGTGACGATACAAGATTGGTCCTGAAAATGGAGTGAAGTAGGCTGGTTCTGCCGTAGGAGGCTTTCAATGCCATTGGAATGACGGCGATGCGGTCAGCGTTAGATACCTGGGAAAATTGCCTGGCCCAGTTATTGTAATTGATGCTCATGAATTGGTCCGTTGTGTATTTGATGGCAAAGGAGGATGAAGCCATTTTTTCATTTTCATACAGGTAGTCCCGATAATATTGCGCTGCTTTCGCGTAATCGTCTGCATCACTCGTATAGGTTCCTTTCCAAAGATATAAGTCACCGAGTACGAGCCTGATGGGAAAGAAGAACAATCGAGAGTCTATGGTCACGTTGTCGCCATAGGTGAAGGAACTATAGGATGGTGTGCCTACTTCCACATACGGTTTCAGATCTTCGATGAGCCAACTGCAGATGTCCTTCATCCCTTTTCGATTTGTCGGATCGTTGGCAACCGCTTGAATGTCTGAGTAGGAGAGCAGTGGTTCTGTGTAAAAAGGCACTGTTCCGTAAATCTTGGCCAATTGCAGGTAGGTCCATGCCCGGTAGGCTTTTATGACAGCGATTTCCTTGAGGAAAATGGATTGCTGATGGTTCATCAGATCTTCATCGGCACGGCTGATGAAATAGTTGCAATTGTTGATGACGGCGTAGTAGTTGCTGTACTTGTTGTAGGTAGTATCATCTCCCTGTTCAAAATTGGCGAGTTTACCCAAAGCAGTGAAATCTGCTCCTTCATTGAATTCCAGGGCCGTTGTGACAAGATCACCGCGTACTTCGCCCAACAAGACGGTTTGGTCTGCCAGCATTTCAAGTTTGTTGATGATGCCTAATACGGAATAGACTGTGTCCCGGGCAGAGTTCAGGTTATTGTCTTCATCAAACATAACCGTGGTTGTATTCACATCGCAGGAGGTAAACGCTGTTAATGCTGCAACAAACAGTACACTGGCCAACAGGAAGGACTTTATCGTTTTCATATTCGTATAAATTACAAGTTGATATTGACGCCTAGAATGAAACTGCGCCCGGATGAAAGCAGGCCACGATCGATTCCCTGGAAAAGCGTTTTGTTGCTCATTGAAACCTCCGGATCATTGCCCAGGTAGTCGGTCAGTGTCCACAAGTTGTTAGCTGTACCCCACACCGTGATTCCTCGTAAATAGGTATTCGTGATTGGTATCAGATAGCTCAATGTAAGCGATTTCATCCGCAGAAACGAACCGTCTTCAATCCAACGGTCGGAAAACCGGCTGTTGCCCATATGATCCCCGTAGGATGTACGAGGAATGCTTGTTTGCTGACCTTCGTAAGTCCAACGATTCAACAAAGCAGTGGTTTGGTTGAAGTAGTTGCTGCCGGCTTCGAGCTGTGAACGTTGGTAGTTGTAGATGTCGTTGCCCAGGGAATAATTAAAAACGACGTTTAGAGTGATGTTCTTAAAATTCAATCGGTTGAAGAGGTTACCGTAAAGGGCCGGATTGGGATCACCGATAACGACCTTATCGGATTCATCAATGACGTTGTCGGAGTTTTGATCCACAAAACGCACATCCCCTGCACGGAAGGACGTGCCTTGTTCGCTTCCGTTCTTAAGATTGGCAGCGACTGCTTCTTCTGTTGTAGTGAAAATGCCTTTTGTTTGGTAACCGTAGAAAACACCGGCCGGCTGACCCACTTTCGTGAGCACTTCGGCACCATAGAGGTTGGTCGTATAGGAAACTTCGGGCAGGCTGGTTATTTCGTTTTTGTAGTGTCCTACACTGGCACCCAATTCCCATTGGAAATTTTTGCTGTTTAGCATTTTTGCGCGGGCAGAAACATCATAACCGGTGTTTTTCAATGAGCCTTCATTGCAGAGATAGGTGTTCAGACCACTAATGCCGGACAAGGTCTTGTATGTCAGCAAGTCGTTGGTGTGACTTTGGAAGATATTGGCTGTAACTCCGATGCGGTTACCCAGCAGGTTCATTTCAATACCGGCAGTGGCCCGGGATGTGGTTTCCCATTTCAATTTATCGTTGCCGATGTTGGCCAGCGAAAGTCCTGCCGTCTGATTCAGGAAGGATTCAGAGGAGAAATAAGTACGCGATGCAAAGCAATCGATGTCGTCATTGCCTGATTGGTCGAAGCCAGCGTTCAGTTTCAGGTAGTCGATACCTTTGATGTTCCGGAAGAACGGTTCGGCTGAAACCACCCAAGAACCTTGAATAGACGGGAAAAAGGCCCAGATATAGTTGCTCAATTTAATGCCGCCGGTGGCGTTTTTACCAAACCGCGTGGATGTTTCCGTCGTGACGGTACCCTGAAGGAAATATTTTTCAGCGTAGTTATAATCGGCGTTCATATAAAGTGAGGTCGAAGCCCAGCCTTCATTGACACCTTGTACCTTGCGATTATCGTAGGTGCTCGCAATATCCGGCATTTTGTCGGAAGCTGTGTTGTTGACTTCAATGCCATCCTGTTGATAAACGTCTCTCATGTAGCGAAAACCTCCCAAAATAGTTAGTTTGTTGGCTGAAAAGGTTTTGTCCCAACCAAACCGAGCGTCACTATATAAAGATGTTTGCATGCTCGACATGACTTTCGATTCGTTCAGAATGGCATCGTAACCGTCCACTAAAAACGCAGGTACACCTTCGTCCGGTAAAAAATACCGTTCTGTAACGTTATTCAGCATGTAGCTGAATTGTTCGCTCATGAACATCGAACTAGTTATCTGCCATTTTGGAATGATGTTCAGTGAGAATAGGTTGTACTTCAGGTTGTTCTTGTTGCTTGCTTCTCCGTTTTTCTGAATAGACACCGGATTGGCAAGACCAAAGTACCGGTCATTGTCGGCCAAGGTGGGCGTTAAAGCACCTTCGGCATCGTATTGATACGGATTCAAGATCGGGGCCTTGATAAATGAGAGAAAGCCCGGCGCTAAAACTGTTGAGCTGCTGTAGTCGGATGGGGCCCCGTCGTCGCGTAAATCGCGAGTAGTGCTACTGTAAGCGACGTTCAACATACTGGTGATGTTTCGGGTAATATTGACATCGGTATTGAACCGAAGGTTGATTCGTGAAAAATCATTGGAAACCAGCATACTTTGCGCTTTGACATAGCCAAAGGAAAGGTTGTATCCTGCGATTTCGTCCCCACCCTGAACGTTCAGGCCGTAGTTCTGTGTCAAGGCATTGCGGTAGGTATAATCGGTCCAGTCTGTGTTATTGTGATAGGTTGCATATTTCTGTTTGTCCTTTGTAAAATCATTCAGAAAATCGGCGGAGGTATTTGTGTTGCCAATCAGGTCGGTTACGTATGACCGATATTGGCTGGCATTCATCATTGACGGTAAATGGGGCATGGTCTCCACACCGGCTGAAAGAGTGACATCGATTCGAGTAGCCATGCTCTTGAACCGTTTTGTATCGATCAGAATGACGCCGTTGCTCCCTTTGCTACCATAAAGAGCTGTTGCATTTTTTACAACTGTCACCTTTTCTATATCGTTTACACTGATGGCTGACAACACATTGTTGAAATAACCATCGTGCATCAGGGAACGGTTGTTCTGGCTATCCCAAATGACACCATCTACAACGAAAAGCGGTTGGCTGTTAGCATTCAGTGAGTTGAAACCACCGATAAACAGGGCTGAACCTTGTGCAGGATTCGCTGAACGTTGCAAGCTGCGGATATCTGCACCCAGATCAGTGGCAATTTTTTCATCAATGGTGAGGACGGAAATTGTACTGAAATGGTCAGTGGAATTGCTGTTGGTGATGTTGGTCTGCTCCGTGTAATCAGTCTTAAAATTCTCTGGAAACATACGGATACGGATTTTTTCATTCACTTTTGCCAAATGAGTCTGTACTTCGTTATAACCCGGTACCTGGCAGGTGATTTGTCCGATGTAGTCAGGCACTTTGATACTGAAACTACCATCTTCTTTTGTCATTGAACTGTAACGATTGGCTCCAGTGGCATGAATGATAGCTCCCTGAATACCTTTTCCGGTTGCTTCATCGATAACAACCCCGTTATATTCCACCAACACTAGTTTGGTCGTGACTGTTTCAGTCAACGTTTTTGAAAGCGGTTGAGCCGGGCTGTTTTGTGCAAATGCTGATATGCCTGTGGCTGCAATCAGTAGCAAAAGGCTCAAACTGTATATTCTTTTCTTCATGTTCTCCTTATTTGATAGTAGGCTTCAGTACGATGCAGTCGATGTATAGATTACGGGTATATGCGGCTGTCTGACTTGGCTTCACAATGCAGGCCACATTCAACGTGACTTTGGCTTTACTGGGAATGTTGTCCGGGAAATAGTCGCATTTGGGAAATTTGTGTCCTTTTGTTACCCAGGCCGTATCCATTTTACTGGCAGAGACAGTATCTGATGCAAGGGAGATGTAACCATTGCTGGACTGATCGTTGGCATCGGTCAACGTCAATGAAACGAGGGCCGGTAATTGATCGACGGTTGTAGTCCATCCATTTCTGGTCAGGTTTTGAGGTACAAATACGACGCCTATGTCGTAGGTGCCGGAGAGTGTGTTGGGCAGAGCAAAGGTCACGTTGGGTCGAAGTTTACTGCTGACAGGTGTGAACTTCATGTAGCGGTTGTTTGACAAACGGATGTTGGCCGCGTTGACCATTACCGCAGCATCGGTGGTGGCACAATTTAGCTTATCGATGACATAGTCGCTGTTTTCAGCTTCCACTACGATAGTTTTCACAAACGTTTCTTCCGGTTTCATCAATAGACTTGACGTTTTGAAAATAGTTCCGTTACTGCATTTGACCTTATCAAAAACCATGGAAAAAATACCTTCGGGTGCAAATGGCGAATGGAAAATGCCGCCTGTAGTGGAAGTCAGCGAGTCAACCGGGCTTTTCTGCCGGTTAACCTGGTAGACTAGATGGTTCACAACTGCCAGTTTGGTATAAAGATTGTGAAACGTGGTATCTATACCGGCTGGATAGTTGTAGTATTTTCCGATGTTCGTGAGTGCTTCATTCCACGCTGAATTGGTTGGTGCCAGCATCCAGAAGTTGTAGGATTCATTATTGATGTAACCCAACTTCGTCCACATTGAGTTCGAGGTATAGAAAGCAGAGTCTGAATAAACTTTCTGACCATTTTTGACACCACTTTGAGTACTGCTTTCAGGATCGAATTTTGTCATAGAGAAACTGTACAGATAATTGCTCAGGTTGGTCAGTTCAGCATCCTGCCGGATGTAGCTCCAGATATTGTTGTCGTAAGGTGACTGATGTTCAATGATATGAAGGATGCCATTGCTGCAGATGATGTTTTTAGTCGTAATTGGAATTTGATCGAACATAGCTGTTCCGGTAACGCTATGACCCAATGCTTTCTTTTTACCATTGAGCATTTGAACCGTATCAATGGTCAGCGAGGATACGGAAATGACACTGCGAGCAATATGATTGTCCACAATCTGAATCAGCCTATCTTCGTCCGACATATCCGCTCCGGATATCAGCAATGTGTTGATGGAATTTTTTGGTGCCCAAACGGTGTATTCCTGATCTCCTTTCAAGTATTTGTCATATCCGGCATTTTCGAGTATGGAAGTGAATTCTTTCAATTCTTCATTCTCGGTAAGCGCTTCCCAAAGTGTTTTCTCCCCACTCTGGCCGTTCGCTTCATAATGGTCAACCCAGGAATCAGTGCACGATACAAGGAGAGCCATCGTAGCAAGGAGAAATGCATGGGCTGACATTTTTTTGAGTATTTTCATAAACAGTATTTTATAGAATGGGTATATCAATTGCGGGACTCAGGTTCGGAACCATTGTAGACACTTTTGGGACAGATTTCAATGAAGTCAAGGTTCAGAATGCGTCCGGTTCGTTCATCCACTTTCCGGAAACGCAGGTAAAACGGTTTGTTGTCCAGTGTCTGTGTCGTAATGATGCGTCGCAGGTACCACCAGTTGTTGACCACTTTCACACCGGGTGTGACGCGGTCCTTGCCTACACGATACAAGGCATTCGGCCCTTTCATATAGCCTAGGTTTCGCATGGCTTTATCATTCTCAGTCAGCGTGACAAAACCGGTCGTATTGTTTTCAACATTGCCGTTGATATCATCAAACAAGCCATTGTCCATCATCATCCCGACTTTTGGATTTGACCCGATCAGATTCATATCCAATGGAATGCCTACAGGTTGCATGTTCTTTCTGTTGTATCCGAAATAGATTTGTGAAATGCTCATTAGGGAATTGCAGTTGTAACCTATCCGGATTTCGTATTGACCTGCCGGAACTGCAGGAATGCGAAGTGTGACATCATAATCACCGGAAAAGAACATGAGATCTGATTGAAAGGCTGCCAAGTCATCCCAGCCTGATGGCGCTTTGTAGGGCCAGCGAACGTAGGAAGCTTGACAATTGTTATCGTAGTTGACGCTTTCAAAATAACCCGTAGGAAAGTACCATCCAGCCAGGTTGAGGTCATTGTCCTGACGAATGCTGTTGTTGGTAAGTTCAGACAACAAACTGCTGACGTCGATGCGGATTCGTTCTGTCTTGAGCATGTTTTCGACTTTAGGCGTATATGCCAGCGGACGGCTGATCAGCTGAAAATTGCCGTTTAAGGTGGAATAACTTGATCCGGTACCATGTAGTACAGGTACTCCTTCCAGCTGATTGTTGGAACGATCGCATCGATTCAGGTAAATGGCGTTGCTCTTGCTGGAAACCATTTGCAGACGAAGAAGGGTGTTGGCACACATGGTTTCATAGTATTCGTTGAAATCGCCACCTTCGTTGACCGACCACCATGGACCTGATGTAACCAAGCCTGAGTAACTGACATTGCGTTTCAGGATGTGGTAGGCTATAAAGCGGTTCAAGGGATTTTTGGGGTTGGTGTAATCCGCGTCATACTGATCTTTATCTTCAGGGTAAACCTCATCGTAGATGGATTTGGCGTAATTAAAGAGTGATTTCAGGTCTGCCTTCCTATCGTTCGTAAAAATGGGTTTGCCCCCTTTCGGATCTTGTATACTGGCAAAAACCTGATCCGATTCGACAAAAACGGTAAAACCAAATTTGCGTGATTTGGGGACCTTGTAGTCGCCCTGGTATTTGCCGGCCAATTGGGTCAGTAGTGCAGCCATGGTCGCACTTTTATCTTCAATCGGGAGAATGGATTCTTCTAACTTGGTGGCTTTCAGTGCATTAACAAACAACGAAATACCTATGGAGTCGGCAAGGGATGCCATATAGTCGGGCAGGGCAAAGTTGGACTGTTCAAGCACCCTGTCAATGGTATGAACCACACCATTGCTGACCGTATCGTTGGGAATGATGATTCGTGAGGATGAATTCAACAAGAAAACAGTCGTGCTGTCTTTCAGTGTGCTTTTAAATTCCTTTTCAATATTGACCTGTACTTTGCGGTCGTACATATTGGGCGTTGCAAGGTATCCGGTTGACATCTCGGAGGTCAAGTACCTTTTATCAATCAAATGACTTTTTGCAATGGCATTTATGACGGAGTCCGGGAGGGTTGCTACCGTGCTGCCGTTGTAGTATGTGCTGATGTACGTATCAATGGCTGTGTTGGTCAGTGCCAGGCAGGTATAGGAACCGTAGGAAGCCATCAGCCCTTTCATCCCGGCACGTTCCAGTATCTGGGTAAACTCACTGTAATTCTTATTGCTTTCCAAATAATCGGCAATCGTCTGTCCAACAAAAGTGTTGTAATTTTTCTGATTGACGCCATCGTCGTAACAACTAACAAATAATCCCTGGCAAAAGAGCAAGAGCATCAGGGCTGTCATAGCGGTGAATAATATATTTTTTTTCATTTTCTGTTGTTTAGTTGTAGGCTGGATTCTGTGCATCTTCCAACAATGGATTCGTATTGATTTCACTTTGAGATATCGGCAAAAATAAGGTATTGACCGAGCCCAGACGATTGACGATGTCCGAACCGTTGGATTGGTAGCGCCGCATCAGGTAAGTACTTCTTAACGTAGACATCATTTGAGTAGGGTTGGTACTGTGGCGCACCATACGTACCAGGTCGTACCACCTTTTGCCTTCGAACATCAGTTCGCGTTGACGTTCAGACATGACCAATTCTTTAAGGTTGGAAGGATCGTAGCTTAATTTGGTGGTATCCTTACAGGACCTAAAGTTCACTGATTTGACCAGATTTATGGCTTCCTCCGGATTTTTGTCGCTATAGGCCAATGCTTCAGCCTTCATGAGCATAATGTCGGTGAGCCTGTAGAAAATCCAGTTGGAAGCGTTTGAACGCAATAGAGCTGTTTCCTGAGAATTCCAGCCTGCAATCCGGTATTTGCACACGGCATACAACTTAAGTGCCGTACCTGTATAGTTGATGTTTTCGGACAACCGGACATCTGTTTTGTTTGAGAACAAATCGGAACTTCCCTGATTGATGAGATAGGTTGCTGAACTGAACAAACCCGGATTGATGTTGGCGATGCCACCGTAATAATCGGAAACGCCCTGGTTACTTAGAACATTTTCGTCAAATTGCAGCTCAAAGATACTTTCAAAGGAGTTCTTGTTGCCGAAAATGCTGGTGTAAGCATAATGTGGTTCACCGTCCTCTGTTGTTGATTTCAACAGCGGATAACCTTTGAAATAGCCAATCTCACTGTAGAGAGTTTCCGCTTCTTTTTCTGCGATTTTATCGTTGATGACTAAGTCACAGTATTTGACACAGTTGTCGTAATCACCTTTCCACAGATAAACATCGGCTAGCATGGATTGCACGGCTGCCAGCGTGATGCGCCCCTTCTTGCTGGCATCATTGTCAAAATAATTGTTTGCCCAGATGTAATCCAGAGACCAGGTCAGGTCACTTATAATCTGACTGAGCACTTCCTCTTCAGAGGATGCTTTAACCTGGAAGTTTTCATCGTCACCGATGGTTGCCTGTGTGATCAAGGGTACTTTTTGAAAAGAACGGATTAGGTAAAAATAGCAGAGTGCACGAATGCTTTTAGCTTCTGCTTCGTAGGCTTTTAGCTCATCGACAGAAAAGTTTCCGTCATTTTTCTGTGCTTTTGGTGCATAGTAAAGTACGGTATTGCAGAGATTAATCACCTTGTAGAAAGGTGCCCAGGTGATGTAGCTGTTTAATGAATTGAGGTTATTCGTGTAAAAATCGTTGAGATCCTGATTCAGGGTAAGGCCGGAGCCTTCCGTCAAATTGTCTCCCCGGACTTCGCTCCATAAAATGACACGCCTCATGAAGTCTCCCTGTTCCATATTGGAGTAACAGGACATGACGACACTGTTCACTTCGCTTTCATTTTTCCAGTAGTTTTCTAAGACAATGGAGTTCAACGGGGTAATGTTAAGGAAGCTATCGCAACCGAAAAGCATCAGGATCGCAAAGAAGTAAACCAAACCATGAACGATCCGTTTTATCGGTTTGTGCGTTAAAAATAGGCTGATAAGTTTCATAATTCGATGCTTTTAAAAAGTGGTGGTAATACCTAAGGTGTAGGACCTTGCTCTCGGGGTAGTGGCATTATCGGTAACAACACCGTAGCCTCCGTAGGATACTTCGGGGTCGACACCGGTGTATTTGGTCAGGCAGAAAACATTGTCCGCACTGACGTAAAGACTCAGTTGAGAGAATCCAATGACTTTGAGTAGTTCAGGTTTGAGAGAATAGGAAATCTGCAGGTTGTTTAGGCGAATGAATGAACCGTCTTCCACGTAGCGGTCACTGCCCAGCCAGTTGTAACCAGCTCCGTACAAAGCACGAGGTATGACCATGGACCCATCGGCACCATCACCTTCCTTGCGCCAACGGTAATTCACAGCCGTGCTTTGGTTGTCGGTGGTGTACATGCATTCCGCCAGCATTCTAGCCTTGTTGATGATCTTGTTTCCATAACGGTAGTTGAATTGAGCGTTCATGCTGACGCGTCTGTAAAACAGGCGGAATCCGAATCCACCAGTCAGTTTGGGCAAAGAACTACCCAGGTAGACAATATCGTATTTGTTGATGTTCCCGTCGTGGTTTACATCCTCATAAATGGCATCACCGCCGGTGAATGCATATTTGGTATTGTCGTAATCGTAATACATCGGCATCGGTTTGCCATTGCTGCCAAAGACGACGTTGTTGCTCTTGTCATGTTCGAATGGACAGGTCGCTCCGGTTTTGATGGCTTCTTCCCAATTATCGTAACTATACGCATAGACCCCATTGTACTTCAATCCGTAAATGGCTCCGAACGGATTGTTCAGTTGAACACGTGTCAGATAGGTGCCATTGGTCGGTACGGTATTGGTCTTTCCATTGATGGTGGCCAGGGTCACATCATCCATTTGTGTAATGGTGTTCTGGTTTTTGGCGAAAGTTAAATTCAATCCACCGAACAGTTCACCTACGATTTTCACTTTATTTATATTCAGGTTTACTTCATACCCTTCGTTACGGATGCTGCCACCGTTCTTATACAATAAGGAGGAGTATCCTGTTGATGTCGGAATGGCTGGATTAGCCATCAGCAAATCGTGTGTATTTTTAGTATAGACGTTTATTTCGGTGGTCAGCATATCGTTAAAGAAACCGATATCTGTCCCCAGATTCCAGGTAACGCTTTTTTCCCACCTAAGGTCAGTCAGCCGGATATTGGTCGGACTCATACCTGTGATGTTGAGGTATTTGCCATCGGTCCCGTACACGCTGTAATGAGTGTTGTCCCTGCTTGGCTGATTTCCGACTATACCCCAACCAGGACGAAAGGATAGCATACTCAGCCATTTTTTGGTGTCCTTCATCCATTCTTCATCGATGATGTTCCACCGGCCGGATAAGGCTGGAAATGTTCCCCAACGGTGAGAAGGCCCGAATTTGGTACTGCCATCCCGTCTAACGGAAAAATCTGCCGAATATTTGGAAAGGTATGAATAGTGAGAAGAGAATGTGTAGTAAACGCTTCTCCAATTGCCGGAACCACTCGTTGTATTGTTCAGATGACTGGCTTCGGCTGGGGATGTGATGGTTCCACTTGGTAACAGGAATGCACTGATATCCTGTGAACTGGAAGTTCCGGTGGTGAGTTGTCCGCTCAAAAAGAAACTGAGCGAATGGTTGGGGTTGTTCAAATGGGGATTGAAGACCAGTTGATGCCTGGTTGTGAATCCGACACTTTCACTGAAATCCGAATTTGAATTATTGATGCCACTTGCCGTTTGATTCCAGGTGGCAGAATTGAGTTCGGAAGGGTAGTAGGAATAGTCATTTTGATTGTAAATGCTCATGACGACCGTTCCGGTATAATTGAGCTGGGTTGCCTGATTCTCTGTACCCAATAATTTATAATTAAAATCGAACTGTGGGGTTATGTTGTAACTGTGTTCTTCATTTTTTGCCAGATAAGCGCTTGCAACTGGGTTAACATAATTGCGCTGAGCACTCAGCATGTCTTTGGTTGAGCTGTTCCATTGCAACATGCGGTAATAGGCTCCGGTAGAATTTCCATTGGCGTCTTCTTCAAAAATGGCCAGGTTGGGCATTTTTTTGTAGGCAATAGCCAGCAAGGCATCTGAATTCTTTTGGTTTTTAGTATAGGTCAATGCAAAACTGCTGGAAATCTTGATGCGGTCGCTGACAAAATAATCCAGGGCAGTTCGGTTGGAAAAACGGTCCAGTTGCTGTCCGATAATGGAACCCACTTGATTGTCGTAGCCACCCGAAATACGGTAAACGGCTTTATCTCCACCTCCCGAAATGGCCAGGTAATGGGTCTGATTCAACCCATGTTGACTCACAGCCTTGCGCCAGTCAGTATTGTTGTTGAATTGTTCGTACTCGGAGAAGTTCTGGTCATAATTCAGTTCATTGACCGAAACGGACACTTGCGACGTATTAAAAAAAGCTTCTTTCATAAGCATCGTATACTGATCTCCGTTAAGTAACTGATAACCTTGTGGCTGACTGGTGCTTTTTTCACGCAGGGAATAGGTTAGTTTTGGTTTGCTTCGAGTACCCCGCTTGGTCACAACGCTAATGACACCATTGGCCCCTTGCGAACCCCAAATGGCAGTTGCAGCTGCATCTTTCAGCACCGTGATGCTTTGGATGTCTTCCGGATTGATGGACAGCAGTTCAGCGAATTTCTCGTCGGTTATGGCCGAATAATCCACATTGTTATTCTTATCCGTTTCAAAAACATTGCCGTCAATGACGATGAGTGGTTCCGTGTTTGCATTGATAGAGGCAGAACCCCTCAAACGCATGCTGGTGCCTGAACCAAGATTACCGGAACTCATGACGATATCCAACCCGGCGATTCGCCCCTGAAGTGCTTCATCCACAGATGTGAAGGCCAGTCCTTCAAATTCCTTCATGTTGATGGTTTGTTGCGAAAAGGATTGTTCTCGTTCCGGAATATCCAGACCACCAGATGCGACTTTGGTTTTTGCGGTGACGGTGATTTCGCGAAGCGTCGTATTTTCCTCCATGACCACATTAAAGACCGTTCGATTGCCGATGGGGAGTATGACGGTCTTGTAACCCACAAAAGTGAACTTTAGCTTGTCGTTCCGGCCTTTCAGTTTGATGGAGAAATGACCATTCATGTCGGTGCTGACGGCAGCATTGATACGGTTTGTCGCATCAATCTCCACCACGTTGGTACCTGCCAGGGGGCCTTGTTGGTCGGTTACAGTACCCATGATGATGGTCGATGGTTGTTGAGCCTGAACAGGCATATGGAATGAACAGATCAGTAATCCTATTGACAAAAGAACTCGAACGTTGGAACCATTTTCCAGATGCTTTGATATTTTCATATTGGTCTTAATTGTCAATTGATTTATTTTACACGTTCGTTTGCCTTAAGGCACAGACATTCACGATCATATAGCAACGGTTCAGAGATACCGTGAATCACGGCATAAGATGATGTGGAAATGATTGAGCCGGCTGTTTCACCGTTAAAGGAATATTCCCTTACCATTCGATTGATGAAGTTGTCTGTATTTTTGATGGTCACTGGTTTGCTCCAGGACGGAACGTAGTTGCCCTGAACGACAATGCCATTTTCGTTGTCCGTGGCATTGATGGTATAGAACAGTCCGGTGCTTTCATTGAATGCACTCGACTCGAAACGGCCACTTTGTGCTTCACCGTCAACAAATAGCGAGTTGTCCTGGAAATGATATTTCAGGAATTTGATGAGTTTTTTTGTATATTCCTGCTTGAGTTCACTCACATCCACGTTCGTATTGGCATAAAGTTCATCCAGGTGGTTGATATCTATCCAACGGGGCAACCCATTGGCATAGGCTTTTTCCATAGCTGTATTATCCGGAATGTAGACCGTGTAATGATATGAATTGAACATTTTCACCGTATTGTTGTCGTCGTTCATACTGTAGAACGAATTACTTTTTTTCAGGATAGCATACAGGTTTATTTCAGAGGATGTCCATTCTTCATTTCCCTGGAGCAAATTGTAAAATTCGCTGAATTCGGGACGTCCGGCCAGCAATTTTTCCAACGATTGAAAGGTAGGTTCGACCATTTTATTCACGATATAATAAGTCCCATTACCTTTAGTCGCATGGCTTACGACGGGAATATCTTCGTTGGTAAGTTCATTATGAAATTGTGTATCATTACCAGAGCCTTTCACGAGAATGCTTCCGTTATCTTTCGTCTGGAAATAGGCGGATCCGTTCCCTATCACGTTTCCACCTTTGGAATTTCTTGGGATGATACAATAATTCAACAAATCGGTCAGTCGGTTCTCTACCGTTGGATTAGGCGTGTAAACGCCATTCTCAAAGGTGCTGTTAAGCATCCTCATGTTGGTTTCCGTACAACCCGCCAATCCGCCAAGTTTTTTATTATAAGAGTAAGAATAAGCCTGCACCGTTTTCGATTTGTTGTCGTAATAGAATTTAAACCAGCGAGGATCGTCTGTTTTATAGGTGACCGGGTCAATGTAAGAGGAGAGTGCTTTATCGGTTAAAATGATGAAACTGTAGTAACTGACCATGGAAAGTAGATAAGGCCTAAATTCCAGATTTCTGATGGCCCAGTTCATTATTTTCATGTTGTTTTCCACCAAGGTCGGAGCGATGACGGAACGGAAAGAGGCAGGAGCATATACCTTATTGGTTACATAAACGCCACCATTACAGGCTATATAGCACTTGTTCAGGTCACTGGTCGTCATCCCGATGGGGTCTTTTGAATCATCCAGCACATTTTCAAATTGGCTAGGCAAGGAGGCCAGGAACGAATATTGCATATGATTGTTGATCAGGTCCACAAGCACATTGTCAGGTACGTTTTCGAAGGGTTGACTGCTGGGGTATCTGTTGCGTAGGAAAGCTCCGTCCTGACTGTTCCAATAATCGGTCAATGCTTGGTCGGTTGGTACAAACATGGCGCCCATATCTTGTTCCAAATTACTTCCGGATTCTACATAGGCGTTGTCACCAGGATCAAACCGTAGGAACGCGTTTACCACAGAGTCTCCGACATTGGTCAATCCGTTTGTTCCATCAGACCACAAATACCGTTTGATGTAGATGCTGTCGTTGCCTGCAAGGTTGTCGTACAAATGCTGGTCTGCATAATACTCTTTCAGCTTCTTGTATTGTTTGGTTACCGAGGGACTGTATGTAGGAAAGGAAAACCGTTCGATAAATCGGCTGAAAAGATTGGTGGATCCGTTGGTCCGGATGTATTCGGCCATGTTTTGGAGCGGTACAGTCACCTTGCTCATTTTATGAATGTAACCGTTCTGGCAAGTGATGTTGCCTTCATCCACCTTGACATTATTGATGTAGACATCTTTTTCATCAAAGGTGGTTCCATTGAACAGGAAGGAAAAATCCGACTTGGTAATGCCTTTTGTCTGCATCTGTTTCCATATGAAGTGCACCATGGGGGTTGGGCTGTTGCCGGCGAGTATGTTGAAATCAGTTTGGCCTGAATTTCTCAACGTTTTCCACCAGTCATGACTCACAGAACCCGTTGAAAGTTCTCTCACCGCTACGTCTGGTATAGCATCGTATATGGAGTTCGACAAATTGTCACGCCTCATCACTTGTCCTTTCTGAACGGTGCTTCCGGCTTCATCCGATTTGTTAGTGAGCAACTCCAAAACGTAGGCGTTGTTTAACATTGTCGAATAAACAAATGTCTTTTTCTGTGATACCGTCAACTTATTTTCGTCAATGCCATGTTCAGTGAAGTAAGCACGATAGGCCGCATCATCCGCAACAAAAACGGTCACACTGCCTGTCTTTTTCAGAAAATCGGCTTTGCCAAGGTCGTTCACCATCTTTAGGTAAATTGTGTAGTTTCCTTGATGGTCCAATTCATCGTAGATGCTGGAACCCAACCACGAGGGTATCTCTTGCGCCCATTGATAGTCATCGGAACAGGCATTCAGAAGCATCAGGACTCCCAACAAGCATGTCGCAAAAAATGTATTTCTCATATCCTATAGTTAATTGTTGAGGTTTTTCACAAAAGTTTATTGTCCAGAATAAATCATTATTAGTACGTGGCATCAAAGCTGATTACTAAATAAAACAGTTAAATAATGTGAAAATGTTGAGTTTGATTGGTACCGTTTTTTTTACATTGATGCTGGAAAATTGCGCCTGATTCGGAAATTTGACAGTTGAAACGTACTTAAAGAAGTAATTGGTTGTTGACCATCAATGGTTAAGAAAGAAATGAACAATTGTAAAATTTAAGACGATGAATATCCAAAAGCTACGATTTTTCCAGACAGTCAGTTTGCTGTTGCCATTAGCCGGCGCAATGCAATCTACGATTCAGAACCAAACGCCAGTGAAGCTCCGAATGTATGGAAACGTATCGGCGCCGACAGCTTATCTTAATGTATGATGTTTTTGGAATAAGCCCTTTTCTTTTGGATTTAGTGAAACCACTGATTTCAAACATTTCAAGGATATGGAACATTTTAATGATGGCGTCATGAAAGCAACCAATTTTGTATCGCCTAAGCATGGAGCGTTCATTCAATTGACGAAGCTGGAAGCGATAAAACTGGTGAAATACTGGGGATTACATCAAAAAATTTAAACATCAGAGAAAACGAGACGGCCATCCGAACACAGATCTGATGCACAGTGATTGCTCAACTGCTAATGACAGTTTCTAAGAAAATAAGCTGAAATAGTGCTTTAAAAAATAGGTAATTACACTAATTCTTTTCGTATGAATAAATTATTGAGAGTAGCTCTTTTTGCGGTTGTGTTTATTGTTGTAACACCTATTTTTGCAAACGCCAAGTCTCTGTTGCCCGGAAAGCCGGTATCATCCGATACCATCAGACCCGGTGAAATCTGGCCGGATACAGACGGAAACCACATTCAGGCTCATGGAGGAGGTATTATCAAAATCAAGAACACTTATTTTTGGTACGGTGAACAACGTGAACAGGGACTTGATACAACCTACCGCTATGTCAGTTGTTATTCGTCCAAAGACCTGACACATTGGAAATTTCGCGGGAATGTTCTTAAAATGCTTCCTCCGGATACTCTGAAATCAAATTGGATTTTGGAACGCCCGAAAGTTTATTATAATGCCAAAACAAAAAAATACGTCATGTATTTCCATGTGGATGACAGCAAGTACAGGATTGCGCAAGTCGGCATTGCCGTATGTGATAAACCCGACGGCGATTTCACTTATGTAAAGAGGTTCCGTCCCTTGGGACATGAAAGCCGGGATATTGGTCAATTCATCGATGATGATGGAACAGCCTACCTGGTTTTTGAAGACCGCAAATTTGGTTTCCGTATCGCCCGACTTTCGGACGATTATATGGATGTAGAAAAAGAAATGACGCTTGTGAAAGAACATATGGAAGGTGGTGCCATTGTTCATTATGATGGGTTGTATTATGCTATCGGATCGGCACTGACCGGATGGAAGGCAAATCCGAATAAATATGCAACTGCACCCACATTAGAAGGGCCTTGGACTGAATTTCAGGATATTGCCCCTGTGGAAACAAATACATATGGATCCCAGTCGACGATGCTCATCAAGGTCGTCGGATCAAAAAATACCGTTGTAATCTTCATGGGTGATAAGTGGAATCCTAAAAATCAATGGAATTCTCGTTATTTTTGGATGCCTTTGGAAATTGGTGATGGAAAACTTTGGTTGCCTAAACCGCAGCCCTGGAAACTAACTATTAAAACCGGGAAAACATCCGTTTCTTCAAAATAAGAATCAAGAATGAAAATAAGCCTCTTTTTGCCAGCGCTGCTGCTGTTGTTTGGAATGCCATTGCTGGCACAAAATCAATTAGAGACGTATCCGGCGCCCAATGGAATTCAACAAAATACGGATTTCACTGTCAAAGTGCGCAATCCGGGGCAACTGTGGCAGGATTTGCCTGAATATTCGGTCAAGGTCGACGAAGTGCGAGACACTGGGCATACCATTGAGATTGCAACCATGACCAGTTTTGATTTTTTCGGCGAAGTGGAAGTTTCGGTTACATATAATAAAGGACCGATTCGTAATGCCAGAATCAGGCCACTTTCCTATGGTATCAAGCCTGAGATTAAGGGAAGAACCCTGCAATTTAAACTGACGAAAGCTCAAAACCTATCCGTGGAAGTGAATGGTGATATCTTGCACAATCTGCACCTGTTTGCTAATCCGATAGAAACGGATAAACCAAAGCCAGGCGAAAAGGATGTGCTTTATTTTGGACCTGGTATCCATGATATTCCTGGGACTGTCTTGAAGGTTGAATCTGGTAAAACAGTCTATTTGGCAGGAGGAGCGGTTCTTCGCGGACAGATTCTGATCAAAGATGTTGAAAACGTACGGGTTGCCGGTAGAGGTATGGTTGATCAGGAGGTGAAAAAAGGTGTTTTGGTTGCCAATTCAAGGAATGTCTCCATCGAAGGGATTTTCTGTTCCCAATGTTTTACCGGAGGTTCCGATTCGGTGACGATCCGCAATGTTAAAACAATCAGTTTTTTTGGTTGGGGCGACGGCATGAATGTCATTTCCAGCAACAATGTTCTAATGGACGGTGTATTCAACCGCAACTCGGACGATTGCACCACGGTTTACGGAACACGTCTTGGGTTTACAGGAGGTTGCAAAAATATCACCATGCAGCATTCAACGTTGTGGGCCGATGTGGCTCATCCGATATTGGTAGGCACCCATGGCAATACTCAAAATCCCGAAGTCCTCGAAAATCTGACCTACAGAGATATCGACATCCTGGACAACAATGAAAAACAAATTGATTATCAAGGTTGTATGAGTGTGAATGCCGGAGATAACAATTTAATCCGGAATGTGCGGTTCGAAAATATCCGAATAGAAGATTTCCGGGAGGGACAATTGGTGAATCTTCGGATTTGTTTCAATACCAAATATTGCACGTCACCAGGCAGGGGTATTGAGAACGTACTTTTTAAGGATATCACTTACAATGGGAAAAATGCACAGCTCTCCATTATTAGCGGTTACGATAGTGTAAGGAAAATCAAGAAGGTTGTTTTCGAAAATCTGAAAATAAACGGGACAGTCATTTCAGACGATATGGCAGGTAAGCCAGCATGGTACAAAGCAGCAGACATGGCTCGTTTTTTTGTGGGAGAGCACGTTGAGGGACTGGTGTTTAAAAAAACTGACAATGTAAATGTGGAGAAAACCAAGTTGCTTCATGTGGCAAAAACTGGTAAGGATACCAATGACGGCAATGAGCAATCACCACTTTTGACCATCACTAAAGCTGTCTCTTTGGCTCATCCCGGAGATCGGATTGTCATTCATAAAGGCACTTACCGCGAAGCGGTACACTTACGGAAAGGAGGCACTTCAGAAAAAGCTAACATCATCTTTTCCGCAGCAGCTGACGAAGACGTCCTGATAAAAGGTTCTGAACGGTGCAACTCGTGGGTGAAAGTTGGTGCTACATGGCGAGCGGAAATACCGGAAAAATTTTTCATGAACGGTAATCCGTATGCGTTATGGATGACGAAAGATTCTACGGCACACTTGGGGAATGTCTACCTAAATGAAAAAGCATTAAGTGAAAAACGTACGATAGATGACGTTTGCATGACCGTTGGTAGTTGGTACACAACTCAGGAAAACGGGAAAACCATTTTGGTAGCCAATTTTGGAAAATCCAATCCGAACAAAGAACTGACTGAAATCAATGTTCGTCCGACTGCTTTTTCGGCGGAAACGTCCGATGTGAATTTCGTGGTACTGGACGGTTTGAAGATATCCCAAATAGCCAGTCCAATGGCATCCATCAACGGTGAACAAGCCGGAGCCATTGCTGTCAACGGCGGAACGAATTGGCTTATACAGAATTGCAGCCTGAGCGATTGTAAATCGGTCGCTATTTCCATTGGCCAGACAGGCCATACCTATCCCAATGCCAATCCAGGAAATCCGGAATACAGGGACCTTTCCCAAGATATTTCCAAAGTCGGTCATCACGTCATCCGCCACAATCATATTTCCCGTTGCGGGCAAGCAGGCATCTTTGGTTTGTTGCATGGTACCTGTAGTGAAATTTCGGACAACCTGATTGAAGATATCAACGCCAATAATGACTATACGACAGAAAAAACGGCAGGTATCAGGTTGGCTCTTGCCGTAGATGTGCTGGTACAACATAATCTGATCCGCCGTGTGAATGGGTTTGGTTTGTACCTTGGCCCCTTGTTTCAGGGAGCACGTATCTCCCGGAATATAATTACCAACACGCGCAAAAGCTGTCTCTATCTTTACAACAATCATGGTCCGGCCTTGTTTGACAACAACATACTTTCCGGCCCGGGCAAATGGACTAAGGAAGGAGTTCGGATGGAAAGTGCTGAAGCCAATGTCTTTGTTCAGAACCTTTTTTATGATTGCGGTTTCAGCAACATCACAATTCCAGGCAGACCCTTTGCCACCAGTAACTTTCTGGCTCATTCCCTGGTGATCAAACAAACCATTCCGGCCTTGCCCAGGGACGACCGTTGGACTTGCAATTTGTTTATCAAAGGTGGTCTCGATCGGTTGGCCGCAGATCCGGATTGTACAGCCGATTACAATGTATATCTGGATAGCGCTGACGCCTCCGATTGGGGAGACAAACAGAGCAAAGTCATTGCCGGCAGCGCAAATTTTAAATTGATACATACGACATCAGGTGCAACGTTGACCTATTACAACGACTTGGTTCCAAAGATAGACTGCCCAAGACTTGACTCATCGACTTTCGGTTTTTTTGCATTGAGCAAACAGTTTCTGGAATATCCGGACGGCAAACCGATTACGATAGACAACGATTTTTCAGGCAATTCCACCGCGAAATCCTTGCGATTTCCCGGACCCTTTTATCAGTTTCCGTCGCAGGAAACCCTATTCGCTTACTAATGATGAGGACCACATGTATGAGAAACCTATTATTATTGGTCATTTTTATACCTTTTATAACAGTTCAGGCTCAAATTTTGAAACTGGATACCCCAATTGCTTACCATCCTCAGGCCTTTGTTCACCCCGGATTGCTTCATACTACCAAGGACCTGAACCGTATGAAGGAAATGGTCGCCAAAGGCATAGAACCCTGGAAAAGCGGTTTTGAGAAATTTAAGGCGAGTCCCTATTCCAATGCTCAATGGACTCCATGCCCTGCTGAACACGTAGAGCGAAGCCTGTTGTCCGGAGCCGGCAAGAACATCAACCTCTTGGAAGCCGACGTTTGTGCAGCTTACCAGAATGCTCTAATGTGGGTCATTACCGGTGATGAGGCACATGCCAAAACGGCCGTGGCTATCTTGAATGCTTGGTCAAGCACCTTTAAAATTTTCGATGGCACCGATGTGGAACTTGGAGCCGGTCTCTGTGGCTTCAAATTGGTGAATGCGGCAGAAATCATGCGTTACACCTATCCTGCATGGACACCGGCCGAAGTGAAGCACTGCCAGGACATGTTCAGAACCATTTTTTATCCGCCAATTCAGTATTTTGCACTATGGGCACACGGCAATTGGGACCTCGCCTGTATGAAAGCGATGATGGCCATCGGTGTCTTTTGCGATGACCACGCGATGTTTGACAGAGCAGTGGACTTTTACTACCAAGGCCCTGGCAACGGCTGTCTGACCAACTATATCATCAATGAAAACGGCCAGTGTCAGGAAAGTGGCAGGGATCAGCAGCATACGCAACTGGGCATCGGCCATCTTTCAGAAATGTGCGAAATAGGCTGGAACCAAGGCATGGATATGTATGGTGCCGTCAACAATCGCCTGTTGAAAGGATTTGAATATACTGCCAGGTATAATTTGGGAGAAGAGGTCCCGTTCGAACCCCATACCGATACCAGCGGGCGCTTTACGGCCTCCAGAATATCTACCAACGGACGTGGTAATTTGCGTTCCATTTATGAAATGGTCCTGAATCATTACGCATACAGGGTAGGTTTACCCCACGAACAATACAAGTACACCAGGATGGCTGCAGAAAAACTTCGTCCGGAAGGCTCCGGATTCAATGCGGATAATCCTGGATTCGGAACGTTGCTGTTTTCACTAAAGGCTCAATGAATGCGTTTGTTCCTTTATACTTAATTGGTATAATAGACTATCTCTTTTGACCTAATGCTATATTTCACCGGGTTTGGTTAGGCGGTTCCTATGGTTGAAAAATGAACGTATCAGAACATCTTCGGTAATTTGCCTTTTCCTAGAGGAACACTCACCCCAAGCTGGAAATTGGTGGTTAAAGTATTAAGCGGAATAAATTGCGGATTTACATGGAAAAAAGTATAGTCGCAAGCCAGGAAAATGTTGACAATGGCTGGTACAAAGCCTAAGGCAAAGCCAACCGTTTCTTTCTTACCATGAATAAACGAGTAACTTCCGGAGAAATTAAACCAACTGGAGGGACGAAGATTGAGGGAACCTGTCATCTCAGAATACCGGTCATCCGTCATGTACCGGTTCGAATAAAGAAAACCGAGGCTGAGCTTGTTGTTCAACAGCGTATATTCTGCACCGGCATTGATGGTCGGGAATAATTTCTGCAGTTCGTTTCCGGTAACGGTTGTTTCCTTAAACTTGGCCATTTTCAGTAAGTCATCCTTAATTGTTTCCATCTGATCGGACGCTTTATTTTTACCGATACTGTCCAAACCGAATCCTTCTACTCCGGAGAAAGTCACACTGCCTGAAGATGTTGCCTTTCTGATGTTGTCTTTTTTCCACCTGATACTTCCCAAATCAATGACAGCCAAAGAGAGATTCAGGTTTGGAATTGGAGAGTAAGCAACACCAAGATCGACTGCAAAACCGGTACCACCAAGCCCTGGCGATTTCAGATACAGGCTGTCGATCGTCCCTTCTTCGTCTTTTCCCAGATTAATGCCTTTTCCGTAAATATCCATGACTCCATTGGTCGTAACACGCCATTCGTCTGGCTTCATGTCAATGTCCATGGAGGTGATGTTGGCTTTGGCGTAGCCTCCTCCCGCCAGAAATTTCAGTTTGCCCCCGACTCTCAGGTTGTCCGAAAGGACTCTGGAATAACCCAGAGCCACTTCGGCAAATTCATTGGCACTAATAGAGAGGTTCCGGATTTGGTACAGGTTGCCTTGATCTGAAGACATTCCTTGTTTGAGAAAGGCAAACAACTCATAGGGCAGGTTCATACTGACGTTGGTGCGGGACGCTACATCAAAGGTCCAGAAGGAAGAACCAGTATAAAAGCCAAGGGAAAGAAGGCTTGTCCTGACATCTGTCCTCAGGTAATTGACCGGGCTGAGTTTGGAAAGAAAATCAGAGGTTGAGATGTCCGGATGGAGAAATGTCACCAATTCATTGCCATCGTTGGACGGGTAAATAAAATTGGTGAATTGCATGTTTGATTCAATGCCAAGAGATAATTCTCCTGCTACGGGAAGGCTTATGTAACCGCGGGTAGGTGTCAGCGCCGGATTCATTAAATGACGGTGGGTGGCATTTTCCATAAAATAGCCTGTACGGGCGATGGCCTGAGCCTGAATTTGAGAACAGGTGACAAAGATCATCAGATAGAGGAGGCAAGTGGACGTTTGTTTAATGATAGGACCGCAGCCAGTATAAATAGGATTGATTCGTTTCATGTCGTTTTCTGTTTTTTAGTTCTCATTTCCAATGCTTATGCCACCGCCAATCTTTGCCTTAAGGGTTGCTTTGACATAATTACTGGGTTTGATCGGTGTTCCTGCAACGGTCTCATTTGACGTTGCCTTGAATACCAGTTCGAATCCTCTCAACTCTTTCAGATGACCGTCCGGATCATCCAATTTGACGTCAAGTTTAGTCATTGAGGCTTTACCATCTTTGGTTCCGGCATCGATGGTTTGTAAGGCAGGGACGATATCAAGGGGAGCGTAGTCTCCATTCAGAGGAATCAGTTCTAGTTCCAGTTCCAGCGGTATGGAGTTCTCTAAGGTCCCCATCAATTCTAATGTGTGTCCGGCTGCCATCTTTCCAATGGAGGCATCCAGATCATCAATGGTATCTCTCATCACAATCTGCAATTCTTTCCCGAATGCGAATGGAACAGTCACGTCATAATTAACTTTCATCTTGTAATCGGCGTTCAGGTTGATGTAATGCTGCTCGTTTGTATTGGCACTGACATTCACTGTGAAATTGACGTTATCAGGAACAGTCTTGAACAAATTCTGAATCTTGGATTCGACAAAATTGTACTGTTGAGGCATGCCTGCACTGTCAGGTGATATCCAAAATTTCGTAACTGTAGGTGTTTTAATCGAATTGGCTTTCGGTAAGCTCAATTGGACGGATTGTATGCCGCTAGCCAGCACATTTCCATTTCTGGTGGGTTTCATATTCATGTCGATGTCAATCGGAATGCCAAGATTGCTTTCCGTTTTCAGTGCGATGACCGGTTTGGTGATGTCAAGGGTAATGTCGTCTTTTGTCATAAAATCCGGCAAGCCTGAAATCGCGATATTTTCTATCTGCGGATCAATTCCCGGATCGACCCTCCCATAGACAGATTCAAACTGAATATTCTTGAGCCCTACATCCACCGTTACCTTAATTGGATTGCTGGTCAGCTCATTGCTGTTGACTGTCGGATCAACGACACTCACCCCTACATTATATTTCAGCGGTGAATTGATGTCCAGAACACCATTCAGGTCCTTCCCATCGAAGTGCAGGCCTTTCAAACCGATGATTTGAGTGATTTTTCCGTTGGCAAAGGGTTTCTTGATGTGAATCTGATTCAAATTGTCAGCTTCACCTGGAGAAAAACGGATCAAATCAGGAAAGGCAAGGGTCATATCAGCCACCAACGGGTTGGATAAGGTTGGCATATTATCGACGTTGATGCTAAGCTCCAGATAAGCTCCGCTTGACAGCATGATGCTGTCAAGAGAAAGTATTTCTTTCGGCAGATTTTCCATATGCAGCGAAATTGGCTGGGTACTGGCATAATTGTATGCTAAGGTATTAAGCGGAATTGACGTAGAAGCAATGGTCATATCGGGTGTCGTTGCCTTAACCAACATCGTCTTATCGGACAAGCCTTCAATGGCTGAACTATTGACGAAGCCGTTTGCTAGCGTGACTCCCCCTGCTACACTGAGTGCGTCGTTTATTGTCAGTAATCCAAGTTCCAGGTCTTTGTTGATATTTAGAGAAGCCAGCTGCAACTCAATAAGGCTAGGTACGGAGTCATTGATGACATAGTCATTGTTTGGCAGGGCCGGATTAAACGTCAGCAAATCGGGAAAATGAATTCTGAGATTATTTCCTTTCAGTTTTAAAGGCAATGACGGTTTGTCGATGTGAATCTTAAGGTATGTCCCTGGAGTTAGCTGAAGAACGTTCAGACGCTTCACTTCTTTGGCAATATTAATGTTGAATGTTATTGGAATAGTAACGGTCGGCAGCTCTTTATTGACATCGTTCGTATAGACATCTGCCGATTTAAATCCTAAATCTGAAGCAATATTCAGGCCCATTTTCGTATCGGCTGAAGCACTTGGAATGTTAGCGCTGTTAATCCGGCCGGAAAAAGCGACCTTTCCGGAATAACTGATGTCTCCGTTCCAGAGGAGTCTTCTGTCAGCTACTTGTATGTTGCTCATATCAAGGTCTTTCAGGTACAATTCGATTAATTTTCCTTCAGCCGGACTAAACGACGCGTCTGTCAGAGAGTAGGTATGACCGGAAACGCCCTCAGCTGGCTCAAAGTCAAAGGCATCAGGGAAAGTGATATTCAGCCTGTCAATTTTGAACGAGCTGGAAATCATTGTTGGCAGTCCGTTTGCCATCAGCCTGAAGGATAATTTCCGGCTGTTTTCATCGAAATAGACTTTATTAATGCTGTAGATTTCTTTCGGAAGCGAATTGTCAACGGTGAAAGCGGCATTGCCTGATAAATAGGAGTTGATGGTGGGAATGTTCAGATCCATCGATTTGATCACCACGTTGTTAACGGAAACTTTAACGATCAGGTTCAGGTTTTTGACATCATTGATATGGCTCGATTTTACCCAAACGCCCTTCATGCCTATGTTTCCTGAAGAAGTAATGGCTTTTGTCAATTCAAGTTTATTATTTACCGGATCAACGGGATTTCCTGAACCATTTGAAAAGTCCAGCTTCTTGATTGTATAGGATTTTGTTTGTTTGAACCCATTGGCAACAGTCAGCGAATCGCTTTCGTCGAATGTTATATTTCCTCCTGGCAAGCTATTAAAGACGAACAGATCAGAAGGGTTGATCGTGATGACAGGATTGATGGTTCCGGTCGTCAGGATATCAGAAGCACCAGCCAGTTCAATGCTGACAGAGAAGGTCGCCGCCGGGTTATCCTTTAGCAAAATGTTGTCAATTCCGGAAACCCCTTCAGGTGTGTTGATCGTATAACTGACATTATTGGATGAAGAAAATGAAATAGCACCCGGATCGGCTATTGGTACAGACGGCAAGCCTTGAAAAGGTGGAAGGTTGATACCGGAAAAGATATTGTTCTTGCCACCGCTGACGCTGATATCGTTTATTGCAAGATCCGTTGGAGCGTAACCTGACATGTTGGCCGGAAACGTCTGATTATTAGAAATAGCCGGCACGTTAAAATTACCAAGCGAAATGGCACTAAGATTCAGATTGACATTTTGTGAGGTTGAAATGGCCGGGATTTTAAAATTTTCCAGATTGATGTCACCAAAGTTGACCACCTGGCTTTGGACGAAATTCTTATCTTCAATCTTTAACGCGTTTTGATCGATTTTGGGCACATCAATGTTGATGGAATCCTTTAAATTTAAACCATATCCTCCGTTTTCCATTGTTTTCAACATACTGACGTCTTCCGGTTTCAAAAAATCACTCAACCGGATTGTATCGGTACTCCCAAGTGGAATTGTCAATGAATCACCTCCAAGGTTCATTTCGGTCGACAAGCCTTTGGCAAGGTCATATTGCTCGTCGATGCAGGAAGGAATGAGCATTGAAACAGTAAGAAGGACTAGGCAGCTAGCTGAAGCGGCAACGGCGTTTTTTCTTCGTAACATAATTAATAGAGGTCTTATAGTCACACTACTTATGAAATGAAAACAAGGACTTTAGAAATTAATCGCTCTTAACATAAACGATTATATTTGGCGATAAAAGTAACATTTTTTTAAATTCGTACGGCATCCGTTTTGATTTTTACTATAAAAATGATGATTTATAGTGAATGAGTTTTGGACATCTTTCGTCTGTTATCTGTTTGTGGACACGAAAGCCTATTATTCACCTTTAACGAGCATATCCTGTCGGATGATGGGTGAATGATGGTAGCCTATGCGATATTTAACAGACTCAATCGAGCTTTTTTTGACAGTTTTTCAAAAAAAGTTTTAGTAATAACGGACGTGAGATCAGCCAGTTGAGAAGTAATGGGCAAAAAAGGGTGAAAAATACTTGAAGAAATATTTGGAGGGGAAGGAAAAAGGGCATACTTTTGCACCCGCTTTCGAGAACGATGGCAGCCTGGTGACAGGGAGTCTGGTAAGCGAGAGCGACAAGAGACGATCTTTGAGATATTGAGATACAAGTAGTACAAGAAACAAGATATTTGGGTAAAACCAAACCGTCAAGAGAGAAAGTACCCTGGAGCCAAGGAAAAAAGAAAAAAGAACAAACTTATACAATGAAGAGTTTGATCCTGGCTCAGGATGAACGCTAGCGATAGGCTTAACACATGCAAGTCGAGGGGCATCAGGAGTAGCAATACTTGCTGGCGACCGGCGCACGGGTGAGTAACACGTATGCGACCTGCCCATAACAGGGGGATAACCCGTCGAAAGGCGGACTAATACCGCATAACAACATGAGGCTGCCTGGCTTTATGTTTAAAGATTTATCGGTTATGGATGGGCATGCGTTCCATTAGGTAGTTGGAGGGGTAACGGCCCACCAAGCCGACGATGGATAGGGGTTCTGAGAGGAAGGTCCCCCACATTGGTACTGAGACACGGACCAAACTCCTACGGGAGGCAGCAGTGAGGAATATTGGTCAATGGGCGAGAGCCTGAACCAGCCAAATCGCGTGAAGGAAGAAGGTATTATGTATTGTAAACTTCTTTTATCAGGGAATAAAGTGCACCACGAGTGGTGTTTTGTAAGTACCTGAAGAATAAGGATCGGCTAACTCCGTGCCAGCAGCCGCGGTAATACGGAGGATCCGAGCGTTATCCGGATTTATTGGGTTTAAAGGGTGCGTAGGCGGATTATCAAGTCAGCGGTGAAAGTTCAGAGCTCAACTCTGAAATTGCCGTTGAAACTGGTAGTCTAGAGTGTAGATAAGGTAGGTGGAATTCGTGGTGTAGCGGTGAAATGCATAGATATCACGAAGAACTCCAATTGCGTAGGCAGCTTACTGGGCTACAACTGACGCTGAGGCACGAAGGTGCGGGGATCAAACAGGATTAGATACCCTGGTAGTCCGCACAGTAAACGATGAATACTAGCTGTTTGCGATATAGTGTAAGCGGCACAGCGAAAGCGTTAAGTATTCCACCTGGGGAGTACGTTCGCAAGAATGAAACTCAAAGGAATTGACGGGGGCCCGCACAAGCGGAGGAACATGTGGTTTAATTCGATGATACGCGAGGAACCTTACCCGGGCTTGAATTGCATCTGAATAATGGTGAAAGTCATTAGCTAGCAATAGCAGATGTGAAGGTGCTGCATGGTTGTCGTCAGCTCGTGCCGTGAGGTGTCGGCTTAAGTGCCATAACGAGCGCAACCCTCATCATTAGTTACTAACAGGTCAAGCTGAGGACTCTAATGAGACTGCCGGCGTAAGCTGTGAGGAAGGTGGGGATGACGTCAAATCAGCACGGCCCTT
>JAUZOU010000499.1 GCA_030706285.1 Bacteroidota bacterium | reverse complement strand
CTCAGTTAGTGACAAGTACATTCGCAAGAACATTGCTTATTACGATGCAACAGCGCCTGTTTTCGTGAAGATAAAGAGTGTTTCCAATCTGGGAACGAACAGCAACATGATGGTCTTCGATGTTAAATTAATGGGTGAAGGTCAGGATTCCATCGTAGCTGTAGTCAATAAACCGGTTGTTAAGAAGACACTGGTTTCCACACGCTATTATACGATAGCCGGAGTACAGGTGAAAGCGCCTGTCTATGGGGTGACCATTGTCCGCAATTTGTATACGGACGGAACGATTGAAACCCAGAAGATGATTGTAAAAGAGATTGATAACTAGTATTAATATTAACCTTTAAATTCATTAACTATGAGAAAGAAACATCTACTTCTTGCATTGATGGCGTTGTTGTGTACGACGTCGTTATTTGCAGCAAAGAAAGTGGCTTTTGTGTATCAGAGTGGTTATAATGTAAGCAAGTATGTTTGGGATGCGAGTGGCTACCAGCCGTCAAAAGACCCGATTCATATTGCCTTGGCTGCCACGTATGATGTGACAGACTTTGTCTATGCACAAACCGATGTGCCGGATACGACGACGTTGAAAACGTACGATCTGGTTGTTTTGGGTGAAGCGGTGTCTGGTGGACAAAAATTAAGTAATACGATGGCCAAGTTGGTTGGCAAGGTGCCTATGTTGAACATGAAAGCATTTGTGTACACCAGTGGGCGCTGGGGATGGGCTACGCCAGCCAATCCTGCAACTAAAACAACGTCTGTTACGATTAATTCCGGATTTGAAAATCATGCTATTTTTAAGGGGCTGACTGTAACGGATGGTGTTGTACAAATTTTCGATGGTACATCAACAGCTTCAAATCTTATTCAAGGATTTGGATCGGTCGTATCGACAAGCCCGATACAAACAGATCACATTTTGGCTAATGTTACCGGTACGACAAGTTATGCCATTCACGAGATCACCAATCTGGATAAAAAGTATATGCTAATCCCGATTTCAAGTGATGTGGTGACAACGGTTTCAGAAAACGGCGTCAAACTGGTTGTGAATGCCTGTGAATACCTGATGGGCGGAGCTTCTGGTTTCGATCCGGACGCTGATTTCAGGATCGCCTATTTGTATGATTCAACCTATACCGGTTATGTCGGCATCAAAGAAGATCCGATTTTCAATTATTCTATTTTGGCAGAGAAGAATTGTGAGGCGATCAACATCAAAAACTTTACGGCCACAAGCACGGATACATTAGCTGCTTTACAGAAATATGATCTGGTTGTCGTCTCAGAGGCGATCAGCAGTTCTCATGCCTTTGCCAAACCATTGCTGACAATCGTCAATAAAGTGCCGATGCTGAATTTTAAATCGTTCTTCTACAAGAATACCGTATGGAACTGGGGCGCCGGTAAGAATCCGTCAACTGTCAGCAAAAATGCCGAACATGGAGTGTCCAATATCGTCGTTCCGAAGGATTTTCTTGGCCATGAATTGTTTGCAAACATTGAGATTCCTGATAGTACGATCAGTATTTTCAAGACGGATACGATCTATAAGAACTTGATGCAGGCTTATGTTCCTGCCGCCGGAAGTTATATAGAAAACGACACGGTACTGGCAACGGTTAAAGGTACGGATGGCGTGTTTAATAAAGCCATTCATGTGCATGGTACCACTAATAAATATATGTTGTTGCCGATATCAAGTGATGCCATGATGCTTAACGGAGCCGTCAACTTGTCTGATAATGCTTTCCAGCTAATCAGCAATGCCGTTTATTATCTGTTGAAGTCAAAAAGCACGGTTCTTCCGGCCGTTACTCCGACGGTCTCGATGACCTATAAAAACAAACTGACTGAAGTTTCTCTGTCTACAACGACAGCAGATGCCAAGATTTACTATACATTGGATGGAACTGTACCGACCACCAGTAGTCTGGTATATTCAGATACCCTCTCTATTACGGATAGCTGTATGATCAAAGCCATTGCCGTCAAACAAGGATTTGATAATAGCTCTGTAATAACAGCGACCGTTCTGGTTAAATCGATGGCTGCTACCCCGTCAATTAGTGTTGCTGTAGCTGAAACAGGAAAAGCTGTTACTATTACAGCATCAGAAGGCGCGACCGTTTATTATACGACGAATGGTGGTACTCCGGTAGTAGCAAAAGCTGTGAAATATACGGTACCATTTACCCTGATCAGACCGTGCACGGTTAAAGCGATAGCTGTTCAGGACGGTAAGCTCAATTCTGATATTGCTTCCGAGAAAATAACTATTGATGGTTATAAGGAACGCGCCAAGACCCTGGTATGGGCTAATTTTAATGATTCACCGACAGTTTGGATTGATACGATGACAACCCAGAATGTTGACCTTTTTGGTGCCAAAGGATATGCGTATACGG
>JAUZOU010000498.1 GCA_030706285.1 Bacteroidota bacterium | reverse complement strand
TGAATGGTTTCCGGTGTCAGTTTCAACAGTTTCATCATTCTGAATAATTTAGGCAGGATGTTTTTGAAGAATTCCTCCTTTTTGTCTTCAACCACTTTTTCAACGGCATCCTCTGCGATAAAGTAGCCGATCCCCCGTTTGTTGAAAATAAGGCCTTTCCGCTGTAACAGTTCATAGGTTCGAAGCACGGTGTTCGGATTGACCTGGACCATAACGCCCATTTCCCTGACAGATGGTATTCGCTCCTGTGGTGCCCATTTCCCGGTCAGAATCAACTCGTAAGCCAGGTCTCTTAATTGAAGGTAAATGCCTTTGGGCTCGTCAAATTCCATATGTACTAGATTTGTAATGATTTGAGTTTATAATAGGCGCCAGTCCAGCAGGCGAAAGGTAATAGCCAGGAACAGATTCTAAGAATTTCTTTAATCGCTTCATTCCCTGGAAGATTGTTCATGTTAAATGACAAGTTCATCGATGAATTCCAGTAAGCAGCTTGTTCGGTTGCCATATGGTGTAAGAAAACAATATAGATGATACTCAGGACAACCATGCAAATCAGGATGGAAACAATGGTTTTGCCTACCGGATTTTTTCTGAATACGACAGCTCCAAGGAAAAACAGAGATTGAAAGAAAAACAGATCTTTCATGCTATCCCAAAGTTGACTCAGTGTTGGCAGTGAATAAGCTATTCCACTGGATGAGAATAGATTGAATGCTGAAATGGTTACAATATGAATGAGATAATAGGTGCTCAGGTATACCAGAAATGTGACAATCGTGGTATAGATCCATGCGGCGGCGTATTTCTCAAAGATGGTTGCCGGAAGCATCAGGTAAGAAATGCCTGAACTGGTGGATCGAAGTTGTCCGAATACTTCAACGCTATGAATAATTGCTATCAATGTGACGATGAAGCAAAAGCTTTCGAAAGAGACGGATAGGTTTCCTGTTATCCCCGAAAACCCATTCAGAAACGAAAAAGATTCGGCGTACCGGAAATTTTTAAACAGCATATAAATCGCAAAGATCAGCAAATAGATACTGTGCCGGTGAGCATTTTGATACAAGATGATCTTGAATTGCTGTGAAAAACGGTTGAATGAAAACATGGCTCTGGTATTATGCGTGAAATAATTGTTGAATCAGATCTGGTTGCTGGATGCTGACATTGAATAAGGCTTCCAGATCAATCTTACTATCTTCACCGGCCGGATTGGTCGTGACAACGGAGAATCCTCTGGGGGTGAATTCTGAATAGAGAATGGGTTCAACCTGGTCCAGCGATGTGACCGTTTTGAACAAAAGCTTTTCGCAGATCTCATCGGTTGTGTTGTTCAGCAAAATCTTACTGCTTTCCAGGATGATGATGGTGTCAATCAATGTTTCCAGGTCTCTTACCTGATGGGTCGACAAGACGATGCAGCGGTTTTCATCCGTGATTTCGGCTACCAGTTTTCTGAATTTGCTTTTGGATGGAATATCCAAACCGTTCGTCGGTTCATCCATCATCAGCAGGCTTGTCTGGGTAGCAAGGGCAAAGCTGATGGCGGTCTTTTTCCGTTGCCCGAATGACATGCTTTTTAAACGGGCTTCAGGTCTGATTTCAAATTCCTGCAGACAATAGCGGAAGAAATCATAATTAAACTGGGGCCAGGATGGGGCATACATCTTTAAATACGTAGAAACCGTTGTGTCAGGCAACCAGATTTCTTCAGGCAGGAAAAAACATTTTTCCAGCATGGCAGGGTCCCTTTTTTTTGAATCCAGCCCGAACACTTGGCATGTCCCGGCTTTGATATATGATAAGCCGGCCACATTCTTAAGCAAGGTCGTTTTTCCAGCTCCGTTTTTTCCCAACAGTCCGTATATCTTTCCTGCTTCAAGCCGAAGGGATAGATCTTCAAACAAAGGCTGTCTGGCGCTATATGAAAAATCGATGTTTTTAAGTTCTACCATAGGTGCTATCTTATTTTAGTGTATTAATGAACTAAGACACAGCAAAGAAATCTAATTTTTTTGAATCTTCAAACTTTTTTTGTGATTTTAAAGAAATTTAAGATAGTGATGCCGAAGGAGTTGACTTGAGCATTTAAAAGCTCTTTAAAAAATACAATACTGTAAGCTTTTGGGCTGGTTTTGATGAGATAGAAGGCTAAAACCGTTTTTTTTCAGGTTAAAATGCCATAATAACACGAAGAAATGCTTAGCTTTGCACTCTTAAAACCACGTTCCCGACCAACAATTGCAAAGCGCTGCTTATTGTACGCTGGCAATTAGTAAGAATGTGTGTTTGAGAATAGTTAAGTTTGTAAGATTCAACCTATCATTTCAATGTCAGCGACAAAAACGATTCAATCGGCGTTGATTTCGGTCTATTATAAAGACGGACTCGATGAAATCCTGTTCAAACTTCAT
>JAUZOU010000497.1 GCA_030706285.1 Bacteroidota bacterium | reverse complement strand
TTGATGGTCACGTTGGGCGGATTTCTGACCAACGCGGTCTATTGTCTATATCAGAACTACAAGAACAAGACATTCAAGGACTATACCAAAACACCAGGGAATGTTTGGGTGAATAACCTATCGTTCTGTGCACTGGCCGGTATTCTCTGGTATTCACAATTCTTCGGATTGGCTATGGGTAAAAGCTTCCTGGCTGACAATGCCATCATGCTGGCCTTTTCCTGGTCTATCCTGATGGCCCTGAATGTGACGTTCAGTAATGTCTGGGGCATTGTGTTGAAAGAATGGAAAGGTTGCTCAGCCAAGACCATCGGTATCTTGATGGGCGGTTTGCTCATCCTGATATTTTCGGTGTTCTTCCCGAACTTATTTTAAGTTCCCTGGTATTGTGTGATTTGTAACTTGCTTATATTCAATTAAGAGAGTTGACTATCCAACATAAATCCAATTAAAAAAGGGAGTGTTTCAATCGGTTGAAACACTCCCTTTTTTAGGTTTATTGGAAGATTTGGCTATTTTTGCAACAGGTATTTTTTGCAACAGTTTGATTGATCGATAACCTTTTAACGGACGATTCCATGAATAAGACCGCTTTTATTGTCTTCCTGGTTCTGTTAACCTTTCAGACTGGCATGGTTCAGCCGGCTGAGCACAAAACGGCAGTAACACCTTTAAAAACAGATACCTGGGTGTCTGACAACGGTAACGGGACATTTACCAACCCGTTGTTCTATGATGAATTTTCAGATCCGGATCTTATCCGGGTAGGGGACGATTATTACCTGACCGGAACGACTATGCACACGATGCCTGGCTTGCCTATTCTGCATTCGAAGGATCTGGTGAACTGGGATTTTGTTTGCTATGCATCCGATAAACTGGATTTCGGGCCGGAATTTCGCCTGGAAAACGGACGTTCTATTTATGGTCAGGGCATTTGGGCCCCTTCTTTTCGTTATCATAATGGCACCTATTATATATTCACCAATGTCAACGGCAGGCATACGCAAGTGTATACGGCTTCCAATCCGGCCGGACCGTGGACGCACAACGTCATGAACGTCTCCTTGCATGATTTGTCCGTCTTATTCGATGATGATGGAAAAGTGTATGTTGTATGGGGCTACAATGAATTGAAAATGGCTGAATTGAATGCCTCGCTGACCGACCTTGTTCCTGGAACGGAACGTGTGATTATCCCGGCTGGCAGCGGTGCCGGAGAGGGATGCCATCTGTATAAGATCAATGGGAAGTATTACATTACCAGTACCAATTATGATCCTCTTTGTTACCAGGTTTGCTGCCGGGCTGACAATCCCTGGGGACCTTATGAGGTGACCGTGATCAGTGCGAAGGAAAACCTGGGTATCGGGACGAATTACCGGCTATCAAATGCCGATCGCAACAACCCGTTTGACGTGATTCCCCTCAAGGAAAATTTTGTCGGTTCCGTAACCCTTCATCAGGGTGGCGTCGTTCAGACCCAGTCTGGCGAATGGTGGGCCTTTTCGATGATGGATCACAATGCTGTGGGGCGTCTGCTGTGTTTGTCTCCTGTAACCTGGAAAAACGGTTGGCCTTATTTGGGACTGGAAGGCAACCTGACGCGTTCCCCTCGTACCTGGGTGAAACCAAATACCGGTGTGACGTCTGTCTCGCATGCGCCGTACGAACGGTCGGATGATTTCTCCGGCAAATCGCTCAAACCTGTCTGGCAATGGAACCACGTGCCGGTTGACGGCAAGTGGTCGTTGACAGAACGGAAAGGATACCTGCGGTTGAAAGCGTTACCTTCGAAGGATTTCTGGCAGGCCCGGAATTCATTGACACAACGGGCTGTCGGGCCTGTTTCCGTTCCAACGGCCGAACTGGATGTCAGGAACCTGAAAGAGGGCGATGTGGCCGGATTGGCGTTGTTGAATTATCCGTATGCCTGGATTGGAGTCGCAAGGACCGGCAATGGTCTGGAACTTCAGTGGTATGACCAACGAACTGACAAGTGGCAAAAACAACCGCTGCAGGCTTCTACTATTTGGCTGAGGGCTTGTTGTGACTTTAATTCGGATAATGCCTCTTTCAGCTTCAGCACGGACGGTAACGCTTTTACTTCTTTTGGAGAGGAGGCCAGGCTGATATATCAACTGAGAACATTCCAGGGAATCCGCTATGCCCTGTTTAATTATAATACCAAAGGGGTTGAAGGAGGTTATGCTGATTTCAACAGTTTTGTATCTGAAGAACCGCGCTGCAAAGGCTTGACGAAACCAATTCCTTACGGGAAGGTTATTACGTTGACAAGTTTGGCTGATGGCACAGTCCTGGCCGGTTGGCGGAATTTCCTGCGGCCGGTAGCGGCTACTGACAGCCGTGATGACAATAAGGCTTTTCAATTCAGAGTGTTAGACAGAGGGAACGGGCGTGTAGCTCTTCAAT
>JAUZOU010000496.1 GCA_030706285.1 Bacteroidota bacterium | reverse complement strand
TGGTACTGATCGACCTGGATGAAAACGGAGAATACTATACGAAGCTTTTTGCAAAGGAGCAGAGCTACAAGTCGATGATGAAAATTCTCGGTTACTGAGGATCAACTTGAAAACTTGTCGTGTTTACCCAAACAATAAATCGACTGATTCGTCGATTAATGGACAGGATCAGGTAATGGAACTGACCGGTCAATTGATCTTGTAATCGCTGAACCGGCGTTTGCCAAGCAAATAATAGCCCAGCACAATACTGCCTTTATACATTTCCGGGATAACGGTTTGTCTGGCTGCCTGCCTGTTTTCAAGCCGCTGGATGGTCAGACGTTCCCTCATCTTCCAGAAATCGGACCTTGCACGCAATACAGCCACCGCATCACTCACTTTCCCTGTACAAAGAAAAACGAAGGCTGATATATAGTCCAGCATCGCCCGTATGGCAAAAACGACGATCAGCCGATCCTCAGGCAGGTTCTTATATAACATCATCAGATTGTTCCTGAAGTTCAAATAGGTTTTCTGAGGGTTGCTTTTAGTTAACGTGCCTCCCCCAAGATGATAAACACAGCTCTGAGGGACGCAAACAATGCGCATGCCACGACTTCTAAGTCTCCAGCACAGATCGATCTCTTCCATGTGAGCGAAAAAGCGGGCATCCAGACCACCCACATCCCGGTAATCAGCCAACCTTATACACAGGCAAGCTCCGGTTGCCCAAAAAACAGCTGTCACCTCGTCATACTGCCCATGATCCTTCTCAACTGTATTGACAATCCGGCCACGGCAAAACGGATAGCCTAGTGCATCCATAAAGCCACCTGCGGCGCCGGCATGTTCAAAGCAGTCCCGCTGATTCATGGACCTGATTTTCGGCTGGCAAGCTACGACTTCAGGATGATTGTCCAGATAGTCAATCAACACATCGAGCCAGCCAGGAGTCACTTCCACGTCTGAATTCAATAAAACAACATAGTCTGCATCTACCTGAGACAACGCCTGATTGTACCCTTCGGCGAAACCATGATTGTGCTGCAAATCAATGCAACGAACCGTATCCGGATAATGCTCTCTCACAAATTCGAGAGACCCATCCGTCGATCCGTTGTCGGCCACTACAACCTCAACGTCTCCGTCAGTATCTGTAAGGGTATTTTCCACTACCAAGCCAAGCCATTTAGCCATTAAGGATTTACCATTCCAGTTCAATATGACAACAGCTGTTTTAACGTGCATAATCTATTGATTAAAAAAACAACGACTGTTCAGAAGCCCGAATCTGTCGAAGAAGTCTGTGGTTGCTCAGCAGAAGCTTGATCTGAACGATGATGTTTCCAACGCTTATGAGTCCATAGCCAGTAAGCAGGATCTCTAAGGATGGTTTGTTCCATCAGCCTGGCATATTGCTCCGTTATTTCATTGGGTGCAGTTTCCTGAGGGTTATCGGAAATAAGATGATAAGTCGTTTGATAATAACCTCTTCCCAATTTTTCAACATCCGCAAAGATCACTGCAAAACCAGTCTTAACGGCTATGCGTTCTGATCCTGTCAAAATAGACGTATCCTGATGCAGGAAGTTCGTCCAATAATGCAGGTTGTTCCTTGAAGGAGACTGGTCACAGACCATTCCGAATACGCCAGGCTTGCCAGCCCGCTTGAGACGGATAATGGTCCGATAGGTTTCATCCTTAGTCACCACGCCACCGTCAAAATGCGTTCTTATTTTATAATAAAGATGATCAAAAGACTTGCTTTTTAACGGCCTGTAAACGCTAAACCCTTCCTGTTTTTCACTTTCAAGGACATTTAAAAACAGGAACGGTTGATACTCCCAGTTTCCGTAATGACCCAACATCATCATGACGCCCTGCCCCTTCGACAAATAATTTGTCACTAACTCAGGATTGACGAAATGCATCCGCTGAACCGCTTCCTCCCTGGACATGCTAAGTATCCGGACAGTTTCCATAAAACTATCACAAAAATGTCTGTAGAAACGCCGTTCGATGGTTTTCAGCTCTTTATCGGACATGGAAGGGAAACTGTTTCGCAGGTTTCTCCTGACGACCTTCAGGCGATACCCAACCACATGATAGACCAGCGGGTAAACAAAACAGTCCGATAGTGCCAGCAGTACCCGAAGCGGCAGTAACGACAGCACTTTGAAAAAACCATAAACCAACTTAATCTTAAACTTATCCATGTCTGTTCACTAATTTGCCTGTTCTTTTTGGGACAAGCCCAACGTTGTCACGGTGCCGGCATTGTCAGTCATCAATGGTTCTCCCGCAAGCGCTGTTTCATCGTGATTGAATGATCCCAGTCTGACAGAAACAACCCGGTTGATCCATTCCTTTCTGTAAGGCACCTCTACCCGGATGTAATTTTCAGAAAAACCATGCATCCGGCCTTCGGTGGCAGTGTGTTCAAAAAGCACC
>JAUZOU010000495.1 GCA_030706285.1 Bacteroidota bacterium | reverse complement strand
TCTGTTGCCTTTCCTGACCGGCCGCTTTCCGGTCTTGGTCACAGTGGTTCGGCCATTTGTCTGAAGAAAGGGGAGCGTGCTACCTATTCCTTTGAAACTGTGACCAACGGTTCGGCCAGGCTGGGGATTTATTCGTTGCCGGATCATGCCGCTGACGGAGGGGATATTCGTTATCAGGTGGTGCTGGACAAGATGGATTCAGTAGTTATGAATACCAGGACGTTTGGTAGAAGTATGGAATGGAAGGAGAATGTTTTGCGCAATCAGGCCGTCAGATGGATACCGGTCAGCTTGCTGAAACCCGGCCTTCATACGCTGACCATTACCGCCCTTGATGACGATGTTGTGCTTGATCAGCTGCAGATTCAGTTCAGCCGGAACAGGAAGCAGTACTTAGTGGTTCATTAAACTGAATGGTTGTGTCTACTCAAACACTTCTTCCAACACCTCCAGCGACTTGATCGCCGGAAAATCGACGAGATGGATTTTGTAATAGTCAAGCATCTGGTGAAGGATGTCCGTCCGTTTATGATGGCCAAACTGGTAGGTACTCATGTTTTCGAAGTTGATGTCCATGAGACGGGCAAAGAAAGCGGCTTCTTCCGGACTCAGCCAGGCATTGTGCGCAGGGCGGGAAGCGACGAATACACCACCCTGCAGGTCGAAATACCAGTCTGACCGTTGGCTTTCCATATTCGGGTAAAATCCGATGTAACGGGTCAGCTTAATGAGAAAGACCAGGTGAAAGTTGGCCAGCCCTTTGTCACAGAGATCGAGCAGTTGCACGGACTGGCATAGAAAAGCAAACAGCACAGGATTCTTTTCTGTGTCCCGCAGCGACCGGTAGAGGACTTCTGCCAGAAACAGAGCGATGGTACTTTTCCCCACGTCAGAACAAATGCCGGTGAACGGATACAAACAATGAGCTTCCTTAATATACTGGAGCTGGCGGCTACCTTTGTGGTCGGCTTCAATTTCCAGCACCGACAGCGGTTGGAAAAAGGCTCGTTTCAGCACGGCTTTCCGGCTTTTTGGCAGGCGGACCAAGTAACTCATCCGGCCAAACTCTTCCGTGTAAAGGTGCACAATGCTTGCGCTGTCGCTATAGGGCAAACAGTGAAGGACAAGGGCTTTTGTCTTGACTAGCATGTTACAACAGGCCGGTGCCGTTTTTTTAGAAGCGAACGTAGCCGCCTATGACGGTTGAAAATCCGTGTACCTTATAGGCATTCCAGTTGTCATAACGCTGATCGAACAGGTTATTGAGCTGGATAAAGAGCTGTACGTCCTTGGCCATTTCCCAGGAAGCGCCCAGGTTAAAGTCATGAATGTCATTTAGTTTGTGCATGAACTCTGTGGATGTAGGCGCATACCGCAAAGCCGAAATCTGGTAGTCTGCGTAGGTGGAAACCTTGTCAACCGGACTGTAATCTAACCTGAAACGAGTCTGGAAACCAGGCCTGTACCAGGCTTTCCGGTTGGGCGCCAGCAAATTGTCAATAGCTTTATCGTCGCTGTAATTGAAATACTGGTTGTAGCGTACCTGTGTGAAGAAACGCAATTTGGTGCGGAAGTTATAATATGCGTCTGTTCCGAGCGTAAACCGGTTTGATGTCATGTACTTAACCGAAAAAATACGGCCGTAGGCATCGTTAATAACATCGGTCCCAGGCAGTGCGTTATAGAAGAACGGGCTGTTGCTAGTATGGTCATATTCAAAGACAGGACTGATGCGCAGGGCTTTGAGTGGTCTATAGTCAATGCCGGCAGACAGGCGGATCGGAGAATTCGCCGTTCTAAGATGGATGAAAGGATCCAGGTAAGGATTCAGATCAAAGCCTTCCCGGTACGAATAGTACTGAATGCCACCATCCAATGAGACACGGAAGGCAGCTTTGTCCGAAAGCGACGTAATGCCTGTGACAGTTGGATTCCATTTAACACGTTCGGTTTCGAGGGTAGGTACGGCAAGCCTGAATCCGGCCGTGAGTTCCCATTGTTTAACATTGAGGCGGACGTGAGGATGTAGCTGAAGCCAGCCTTGATCGGCAAAATAGTTGGCGGTTGAAACAGGATCCGTATAAAATGTTTGTTCGGCAGCGAATGTTTTGGGTGTTCCATAGCTGAATTTCATCAAGGATCCCTCCGCTCCAAGTGTCAAATTGTCGGATAGTCTGTAATTTACCAAGCCGTTAAGCGTCAGCTCTTTTTCGCTTCCTCCTGTTGTTCCGGAAGTAAAAGTAGGACTGTTGATGCCTCTTCCCAATCTGAACAAATGTCCATCAGCTCCAAGGCGATAGGACAATGCCTCTCCCGGTTTTCTGGATTTGATACTGAAAGAAAATTGAGTATCGCTGAGCCATTGACCGGAAGGCGTGGTCAGTTCATTGGCGTTGGCCGGAGACTGTGTCGTTTTATACGTTCCGTAATAGTTCCACG
>JAUZOU010000494.1 GCA_030706285.1 Bacteroidota bacterium | reverse complement strand
CGGGTCGAAGACAATGGGGTGGAACAAGGATTGAAAGCCGCCTTGACAGAGGTCGAACGTGCCAAACGGTTTGGCTTCACACAGCCGGAATTGGATCGTGCCAAGAAAAGCATCACAATGATGTATGATCGCGCCATCAATGAAAACGACAAATCGCTTTCAGATGGTTATGCTTCTGAACTGATTCGCCACTTCCTGGTTAAGGAACCCATTCCCGGCATTGCTTTTGAAGCCGCATTTGCCAAGAATCAGTTGCCTCTTATTACCTTGGATGAGATCAATGAATTTGACAATACCTTCCTGAGAGATTCAGACCGGGCTGTCATCGTGACAGGCCCTGAAAAAGAAGGCGTTACCATGCCGACCGAACAACGTTTGCGCGAGATTGTCGATGATATCGCAAAAACCGAATTGCAGCCATATGTTGACAAAGCGAAGGCCTTCGTTTGGCCTGGTGACAAACCAACACCTGGAAAGGTGGTAAAAGAAACCAAGGATAAGGCGAACGGCATGACGGTCCTGACTCTGTCAAATGGCGTAAAGGTTTGGATGAAACCGACCGATTTCAAAAATGATGAAGTCTATGTGGCTGCCTACAGCAAAGGTGGTAACAGCCTGGTCAGTGATTCTGATTATTACTCGGCGCTCTATGCCGGTACCTTACTCGGTGAAAGCGGAATTGCCAACCTGACTAAGGATGATATGGTTAAAGCGTTTGCAGGAAAAGATGTTTCTGTCAAACCATTCTTGAATACAAATTACGAAGGTGTTACTGCGAAAGGAACGCCGAAAGATCTTGAAACGCTTTTCCAGCTGACCAACTTGTATTTTACTCAGGCAAAAATTGACAGCTTGGCTACGTCCAAATTTATCAGCAAGACAAAAGTCTCCATCAACGCGTTGAAACAAAATCCTCAAAAGTTCTTCGGCAGCGAAGTGGCCCATTTGTTATCATGCAATCACCCAAGAGGCGGAGGATTTTTGAGTGATGCGGACTTTGACAAGATCAATTACAAACGTGCAGAAGCCGTTTTGCACGATCGCTTTGCCAATGCTGCCGATTTCGCCTTTGTTGTTGTCGGTTCGTTCGATATGGATAAAACGAAATCGTTGCTCGAAACGTATATTGCCAGTTTGCCGGCCAATTCCGGACGGGAAACCTGCAAGGATCTTGGCATCAGGCCCCCGAAAGGTAATGTAGAGAAGACTGTCCGTAAAGGAACTGATCCGAAATGCATGGTACAACTCAATTTCACTGGGACAGGCAAATTTACGGCAGAAAGTGACTATTTGCTGAAAGCCATGAATGACGTGCTGACCATCAACCTGATGGGAAACCTGCGTGAAGAAAAAAGCGGCACTTATAGCGTTGGTGCAAGAGGTCAGTTGCTTAAATACCCGTATGAGCATTTCGTTGAGCACATTAGCTTCCAATGCCGGCCTGAGAATGCTGAAAAGCTAATCCAGGCAGCTTTAAGTGAAGTTGACAAACTCCGGAAAAATGGCGTTGAGGCTGATGTTCTGAATAAGGTGAAAGTCACCCAGAAAAACGATCTTGAAGTCAATCTTAAGGACAATGCCTATTGGACAACCGAATTGACGAACGACATCGTTGATTTGAACAAAATCGAGCCGGAAGCTGTAGCGTTGAAACGAATTGAGCATCTTTCATCTAAACAAATTCAGCAGGCAGTTAAGACCTACTTCGGACAAAATTACGCCAAAGCCGTGCTTTATCCGGAGACAACGTCAAACGCAAATTAATATCGTTAGTTGTATGTGTAAAAAAGTAATGTTAGCTTTTGTGTTACTATGCGGCATGACTGCTTCATGGGCACAAGGGACCAAAAAAGCGCCGCCGGTGTTTCATGCGGTGTCAAACAAGCAATTAGTTCAAAGTGTTTTCCCTGAAGCTTCGAAAGTTGAGAAAATCAATTCGTATTGGTTCAGAGTGGAGGATAACCAGAACAAAACGCTGGGATTTGCCTTATCCAGTGCCGATTACTGTAAGGATGTCAAAGGTTACAATAATGTGACACCTGTCATGATTATTACGGACAAGGGCTTTGTAATCAAGAAGGTCGCATTGGAATCCAACTATGAAACGCTCAATTTTGTCCGCATGCTGGAGAAAAATGGATTTTTCAATTCCTGGGTTGGTAAAACAGTCAGCAAAGCCAAATCGGCCGAAATTGACGGCAGCACTGGTGCCACGTATACAGCCAATGCAGTCAGGAAGAATGTTGATTTTCTTTTGACAAACGGTGCAAAGAAAATGCCTAAAAAATAAGGAACAAACTATTTAATCAGAAAAGGCGGAGCAATATGAATGCTCCGCCTTTTCTGATTCTAGTAGGATGGATGATGGCTCTTCAGGCAACCGCCAAGCAACTGAGGGATCAAATTGAAAACTTGTGGAGTTCCCCCCGAAAAGGATCAATT
>JAUZOU010000493.1 GCA_030706285.1 Bacteroidota bacterium | reverse complement strand
GACCTTTACTTAGGTAAAAATCTGTATGACGATTTTACACTACAGAACCACAGCTATTTTCATACGTCCTATCAGAACGTCGTTATGCAGGAACTGGGTGAAAGCCTTCTGGCGATGAAATTGTTTCAGGACAGCGTATACGGTCGGGAGAACTGGAAAACGAACTCGTTGATGCACAACAACCAGAAAGTCATGGACAACGTATTGAACTATTTGGCATTAGCCGACGGGGAACTGGCTATGCCGAATGGCAACGACTGGAGTCTGTTCTTGTACGACCAGATCACTTCCTATGCCACAATGGCTTGTTTTGCCCGGGACCCGAATGCATTGATGCTGGAGAACTTGGCTTATCAGAATATCAAGGCCAGACAGGCCACAACAACAGACGGAAGCTGGCTGTTACGTCCGGATGTAGGAGCCAGACGGATGGGTGTCGAGGCTCACCGGGTTATGATGACCTGGTTGATGCACGAAGCTGCATCCACAGCGACAATGGCCCCCACTGCCTGGAATGATTTTAGAAAAAAGCACGAATCGGCGGTTTTGTGGACGACACAGAACATTGTGCGTGCCGCTACTCCCGAGCGCTTTTCCTGTTTTTCCTGGAGTTCCGGTCTGAGTAGCTATACGGGGTATTTCACGCAAAACCTGCCCGACAAGAATAAGATCATCGTGCCATACAAAGCTAATAATACAGGCAACATAGTCGGTTGGTACATCGTTAACGGACAAACTATCAATGCCAGTCCGGTGACCAGTGGTATCTATACACTGAAAGGGAACAGCTATACAATGAACGGAATACTGAACACCAACGGAAACACCCTGACCAACAACTTTGCGTTGTATTCCACTCCCGGAAATGCTTTGATTTATCTGGATTATGTGAAAGCCAACGGCAGTCTTTCCATTACCGGAGAACGAGGAGGTTTGCTTGCGGTGAGCACAGATGATTTCACCAAGCAAAAAAGGGATTTATACTACGAAGGTGGCTATTTGCAGACGAACGGCAGCACTATGTCGACTTTTACTTCATCCTGGATAAACATAGATAACCAGATCGGAGTTCTGACACCAGGAAGTACGAGCATGGGCTTCGGCGACAGGGCTGTCAACAACTCGATCTACACGGCCAAGCTGTATCCACTATACAATGCTACAACACGAAGCGTAAACAGCGGCGATTTGGTCGGCCGCCGTCAAGTGGTTTATTACAGCAATGTAACAGCGGAACAGACCAAAACGATGACGGCTCAAACGGTCAGCCTGAAGGACCTTCTTCCTTCCGGCTGGAACGGTATCATCGTGACGGATCCCGACAGTATCCGGTTTGCACTGGTCTCCAACTTTGCTGGAACCACCAATGCTGAAGTGAGCGGCTTGGCTTTTGCCGAGGGAGCTCCTGTCTTTTCTTCCAGAACGATGGTTAAAGACGGACAGTCAACCGTTCATTTTACATTGAATACCGCTCACAGTCAGGGAGACGTTCTGCGGGTATTTATCACTTCTGGCAATATTACGGCCTGTCAGGCGACAGACTCAATCAGCGTCTATTTGACCAATACTCAAGTAACTGCTACCAGTGTAGGGCTAACGATCCTAACCAGCAGTACGGCTGTAAAAGGCACAGTTTCCGTACCTGCAGCCAGCCGCATCCTTGTCAGGGTCATTAACGGAACCCTTGTAACCTCATTCGCACCAGAAGAGGCAGCACCCGATAACGATATTACGTCTCTGATATTGAAAAATGCCGGATTTGACGAAGCACCCATAACGTACAATGTATCAGGGACTCTGAACAACAATGCGGTAAACAAATGGAATGATGCAGGTTATTCCAGCGCCTACTCCTACAATGTAACGGGATGGAACAACGCGAGTATCGTCAACGACAACGCGTCTTTTACAGCAACCTTCGCATTGGGATCCATAGCCAAGTTTAACGGCACCACGCCACCGGCCACCGATGTTTCTGGGAAAAGTTCAGGAAACGTGCTCGGGGTTTCTTCCGGATGGGGAACCGGCAACGCCGTTCAGTTTTACCAGGAAGTAAAGCTACCAGCCGGAAAATACCTCCTGAAATACGATGTTTATAACGCAAATACGTCAAGCACTTCCATTATCCGGAACTTGTGCGGCTTTTTCTCGCCGGATGCTACCGCAAAGGAGACTATTATTAATGTATTTGATGGCAACCTGAATTTTCCATCTTCCACCTGGACGACTGATTCCGTAACGCTTGGTTCCGCCGAGCCCCTGGATGTCCTTATCAGTATTGGAGCCAGCTGTTCGTCTGCCAGCTCAAATGCCGGGGCCAAACTTTTTCTCGATAACGTGCGTTTGCTGACCGATCAGACGACCGAAACCGTTCAGAATTACCTGAACAATCTCACCGGAATCATCTCACCTGTTGCCGACAAGAATGCCGATGAAAAAGTTTCCGTG
>JAUZOU010000492.1 GCA_030706285.1 Bacteroidota bacterium | reverse complement strand
GCTCATGGAACACTGGGAAGAATTGCCTCCGATCTTTTCAACAGCCTCCATCAAAGGCAGAGGACGTAAGGAACTGCTTGACTACATTGAAAGCATCAATCAATCGATGATTTCCAGGGAAGTCTGATGGATTTATCCATCCAGACAGCTTTATTGCTGAAACTGGAAGTAAACCACCAATAGCAAAACACCGCCGATACTATGCCAATTAAGGAACCGGCTACCACATCGGTCAAAAAATGTTGTAGTAAATACAGTCTTGAATAACCGACAAGGCAAGCCAATAGAAGACAGCCGATTTTTACAGATGGCTTTTTGCTGAACAAGGCAAGGACCATAAACAAGGCAAAAGCACCTGTCGTATGTCCGGATGGAAAACTGTGCGCATTATGCAACCGCACGCCTTCGACCAAATGCAAGTGAATATTCTGTAAGGATTCGAACACCATTTTAGGCCTTGGGCTATTTGGCCAGACCAAGTGTTTTCCTACCTGAGTCAACAAACTGGCTAAAATTGATGCGGATATAGCGGTAAGTGCTCTTCTGAAACTAAGAAATGCCAGCAAAATAATGATCGGACTGATCAGGGTAAATGTACCGAATTCCGTTAGAAATTTAAAAAAATAGTCGAGAAAACGATTATTTAATCCATTAATAATCAAGCTTATATCGACCTTCGAGTAGCATAATAGCAGTGCCAAACAACAGAAAAAAAGCACCGCATAAATAGAGAAGAGTAAGATGTTGTCCTTAAGTAGTTTATTTCTCATTGATAATCACTAATTTTAGCAAAATTAACGCTTTTCGCTGAGACTTATCCCATTCATCATAACCAGCTACAAAAAAAATCGTATTTTTGTTTGTTTAAAAACGAAGGCCTTGGATCTATTCGAACATATACGCACAAAAGAAGAGCCGGTTTACAAACTGGCCCGTCAACTTCATGGATATTTCACCTACCCGAAGCTGGAAGGTCCGTTAGGACCCAAGATGAAATTCAGAGGACGAGAGGTGCTAAACTGGAACATCTCGGACCATTTTGGTTTTGCCTGCAACGAGGAAATTCAAACATTGGATGTCGCCAATGCTCAGAAATGGGGCTTAGCCTATCCTGTCGGCAATAGAATCATGTCGGGGCAAACAAGCCTGCATGAAAAGCTCGAATCCGAACTGGCCGAATTGACCGGTAAAGAAGATGCCATTGTCTTGAATTTTGGATACCAAGGTTTTCAATCCATCCTTGATGCTCTTTGCGGCCGGAACGACGTCATTGTTTACGACTCACTGGTCCACGCCTGTTTGCTGGATGGTATCAGGCTCCATATGGGCAGGCATTATGTCTTTCAGCATAATGACATCGATAGCCTTGAAAAACAATTGGCCAAAGCTGAAGCAAATGTCGAAGAAAGTAACGGAGGCATTTTGGTCGTGACGCATGGCGTATTTGGAACCACCGGAGAATACGGTAAGCTGGATAAAATCGTCGAACTTAAAGCGAGCCATCCATTTCGCTTGCTGGTCAACGATGCCGATGGATTTGGCGTTGAAGGGAAAACCGGAGCCGGAACCGGAGAAATGATGGGCATTAACAAGGAAATCGACCTGTATCTGGGCTCTTTTTCGAAAGCATTTGCAGGTATTGGGGCCTTTGTGGCAGGTCCTGAAGTCATCATGAACTTCCTCAGGTACCAAACACGCACGCAAATCCATTCAAGAGCTTTGCCTATGGTCTACGTAGCAGGCATGCTGCAACGATTGGACTTCCTAAGGGAACATCCGAAATTACGGCAGGATCTTCATAAGAAAGTGCGCTATTTCCGGAACGAACTGATCAAACATAATTTTGACACTGGTGCTTCTGAAGCCTGTGTCATTCCGATCTATCTGACCTGTACCATTTATCAGGCGCTCAATCTTGTCATCGATTTAAGGGAAAACTACAACGTTTTCTGTCCGGTACTCGTCTATCCTTTTGTCATGAAAGGGAAATTACTCCTACGCTTTTTGCCGACTGTCCTGCATACAAAAGATGACATTGACTACACCGTAAAGGCGTTGATCGATGTCAGAACGAACCTGGATGATGGCCGGTACAACGATTCGTCCGATTACTTCACAGAAAAAGAGGATCAGCCCGAATAACAGCACATACGCGAGTCCAGAGGTAATCCACAGGCAAGTCCTGGACCCATAATTTCACTGCAAGCGGCGGGACATTCAACCCTTAGAGATTAAATGGAATAGACATTGTTTCCGACCAAAGGACCGGATATTGAACCGCTTTATGAATGAAAGCTTCACGATTCGGGATCAATTTAAAAGCTTGTGGACTAACGTCCATCCCGATCAACAGCAAGTTTAAAATTTTCAATAGCAGTTATGGGGAAGGTGCTGATCGGGTGGTTGCTTTAAGTCGCCGTTCCGCTAGCCCGGACACGCTACTTGCTCCGATTCGAAAAACTAAAAACCGGGTATCG
>JAUZOU010000491.1 GCA_030706285.1 Bacteroidota bacterium | reverse complement strand
TATCGCACATGCGATCAATGAAGGATGGGTAGAGCCAATGACCTACGGCCCTGTTGCGTTGCTTGGTTGGAATGCTCTTTCAACAAGGATCACCTCAGCCGGTCGGGTAAAAGGAACCTGCGTCGGTACAGGTATGGGATTTGATCCAGCTTATTATGATTACAGGTCTGTCAGATCCGCTGCAGCACATGGTTACGGACCAGCTTTGCTGGCCGGAGCAGAAATAATCAGGCTACTTGACGAACAGCATCCGAAAATGAACGATAGTGCCATTCAATTCTACAGGATAGACCAACAGACAGATAAACGTATTTTCAATGAAAATGAAGTACCCCCCAGCAAGTAGTACCATCATTTGAAGGTTCAACCAACAGCCGATACGATTAAACCCAAATTATACATAATCATGAAAAAAATTCGAGCAGCCATCGTTGGATATGGCAATATTGGCAAATATGCCTTGGAAGCCTTACAGGCATCGCCTGATTTCGAAATAGCCGGAATTGTACGCCGCTCACTTGAAGGTAAAACACCTCTCGAGCTGTCAGGCATTCCAGTTGTCACAGACATTAAGGAATTAACCAACGTGCAAGTCGCACTCCTTTGTGCCCCGACACGAAGTGTTCCAGAATATGCCAAAGAAATTCTGACCCTGGGAATCAATACAGTTGACAGTTTTGACATTCACGGGCGTATTTATGACTTACGTCGTGAACTCGATACAGTGGCGAAAGAAAACAAAGCTGTTGCCATCATTGCGGCAGGGTGGGATCCTGGAAGTGATTCCATCGTACGGGCTTTAATGGAAGCCAGTGTACCTAAAGGCATCACTTATACCAATTTCGGTCCTGGAATGAGTATGGGACATACGGTGTGCGTCAAGTCAAAGCCAGGAGTCAAAGCGGCTTTGTCCATGACCATTCCGCTTGGAACAGGTATTCACAGGCGTATGGTCTATATAGAACTGGAAAAAGGGTATGATTTTGAGAAAGTGGCAGAATCCATCAGAATTGATCCGTATTTTGCCAATGATGAAACACACATCAAACTGGTCGAGCATGTAGACGAGCTGATTGATATGGGTCATGGTGTCAATATGACCCGCAAAGGTGTTTCAGGAAAAGCACAGAACCAATTGATGGAATTCGACATGAAAATCAACAATCCGGCATTGACGGGTCAACTATTGGTTTGTGTGGCCAGAGCCAGCTTCAAGCAGCAGCCAGGTGCCCATACCATCATTGAAATTCCTGTCATCGACCTGTTGTATGGCGATCGTGAAACATTGATCAGGAAACTGGTGTAGCAGATGAACCGGATCTAATGCAAAAGGCTGTATCAAAACGATATAGCCTTTTTAGTTACACGCGCCCTTCTTTTGAGACATCTTTGTAAAGATTCAAACCTTTTGCCCAATCCAGTCTCCAAGCCAGACAGCCAACAGACAAATGGTCACACTGGCCAGCGCATAGCCGAAAAAGAGTCCGGATTGTCCGCTTCTCAGATAATGGAGACTTTCGTTGGAAAACGTTGAAAAAGTAGTAAATCCTCCACAAAAGCCGACGGCAAAGAATAGCCGGTAATCACTACCAATGACCTGACGGCTGAATAATGCATAAATAAAGCCAATCAGCAAACTGCCCACTATATTGACGATAAACGTACCCAACGGAAATCCGGCAAAGCTGAACAGCTTTCCGACTAACGTCCGGAAAACGCTTCCTAAACCACCACCTACGAAAACAAGAGCCAGGGTCTTATACATACCTTGATCGATTAAACAAATACTCTTGAATAAGGAGCTGCATCCAAAGCTGCAAACAGCCCCTGCTGATACCTGAAATAACCGCTAATGGCAATCATGGCCGCATTATCGGTCGTATAAGCAAATTTCGGTATATGGATGGTCCAGCCATACCGTTTTGAATAGTCTTCAAAGGCCGCACGCAGACCTGTATTGGCAGAAACGCCTCCGGCGACGGCAACTTCTCTGATATTCAAATCTTTAGCCGCCTTTTTAAGTTTATCCATCAGGATATCAATCACCGTTTTTTGCAATGACGCACATAAGTCTTCCTTATTCTGCTCGATGAAATCAGGATTCACTGCCAGCTCATCACGCAACCGATAAAGAAAAGAGGTTTTCAATCCACTAAAACTATAATCGTAGCCTGAGACATGCGGTTTGCTGAAAGTGAAAGCCTTTGGATTTCCAAGGTTTGCCAGTTTGTTTACAACCGGCCCACCTGGATAAGGTAATCCCATCACTTTGGCGCATTTGTCAAACGCTTCTCCGGCTGCATCGTCTATGGTTTGACCAATCATCTCCATTTCGCTGACAGACTTAACTAATACAATCTGGGAATTACCACCTGAAACCAACAAACAAAGGAACGGAAAGGATGGCGTCTTATGCTCCTCGCCTTCTTTCTGAATGAAATGGGCCAGTATATGTCCTTGCAGATGATTGACCTCCACCAT
>JAUZOU010000490.1 GCA_030706285.1 Bacteroidota bacterium | reverse complement strand
TATGTCTTTAATTGAATAATTCACAGCAATTTAGTTTATAATCTTTTCAAAAAATTGCCTTTCCTCCTTTAAATCCAGTCCAGGCACACTCAAACATAACAATTCTATGGAAGCAATGTTTTTCTGAGCGAATCGTTTATACGCCTCATCTTCGGGATGAAAGGGTTTATGTTCCATGGCTTTCCGGATCTGCTGAACCTGATGAGCTATATCACGGCTCGCTTTTGACAGGAAAGTATCTGAAAAATGGTTCCAAATATATTCCTGAGCGACGGAGGAAGGATGCAACATATCCTCCCCATAGAAGCGGTAGTCTCTTAAATCATCCATCATCAACTCATACGAAGGATAATAGACGATCTGGCGGAAACGGTCACATAAGTTTGCAATGGCCAAATGCAGCACAGACTTGCTCAGGGTGTTTTCATGCATGCCATCCTTGGCATGACGGATGGGACTGACCGTCAGAATGAGCTTCAAATCAGGTTGTTTTTCCAGCAAGGCGTTGATCAGCTCTGAATAATCCGCCACAATCGATTCAACCGAAAGCCGGCTGCGCTGAAAACGGTTTGCGGGGAATTTGTGACAATTGGCCACGACCTGCCCTGTTTCCGGTAAGGTGTACACCCATGCCGTTCCGAATGTCAGCATCAGGCAGGTCGAATGCTTCAATGCAGCCACCGCTTTCCTGAACGAACTGTTGATACGGCTCAATGCCACATCAGCATTGGCATCGGAAAACGAACTATGGTGACTGAAGCTATGGAACAAGCCATCATAATAATTCAGTTCATCACGCCTGAATGCATCTTCACTCATCAGCCGCCGGATAGCAGCGCTGATAGATGCCGGATTATACAACACGCCAAACGGATTGACGGTTACATTAAAACCACCTTCTTTAAACCGGTTCCCGATGTTCTCAGCAAAACAAGAACCGATCACCATATGCCTGTCAGCATGTGATAGCCGGAAAGCGGCTGTGGAAACTGGTATGTTCGTCCTGAAATCCATGAGGGACAAAAATATAAAATATTATCTTTAGTTACTGAAAAAAACGTACTTTTGCAGGTCACAAAAACATGGATAATACGACGACCCATTTACTCGACAGCATCCAGTTCCCAAAAGACCTCAAGAAGCTGAATGTCAACGAACTGCCACAAGTTTGTACAGAACTTCGGCAATTTATCATTGATGAACTGGCTAATAACCCGGGCCACCTTGGTTCTAGCCTGGGAGTAGTCGAACTAACTGTTGCCCTTCATTATGTCTTGAACACACCGGACGATTTGTTGGTTTGGGATGTCGGACATCAGGCTTATGCCCACAAAATACTGACCGGCCGCAAAGATATTTTCAACACCAACCGGAAATTTCATGGCATCAGCGGGTTCCCCAATCCTGCCGAAAGCCCTTACGATAGCTTTGTCGCAGGACACGCCTCCAACTCTATCTCGGCTGCACTTGGCATGTCCATTGCAAACGGGCTCAAACAGGAAAACCGGCTGGTTGCTGCTGTCATCGGAGACGGTGCCATGTCCGGCGGTCTGGCCTTCGAAGGCCTCAACAACACCTCTGTCCACCCGAACGACCTACTGATCATCCTGAACGACAATCAGATGGCGATCGATCCGAACGTCGGGGGACTAAGTGATTATCTGGTCAAAATCACCACCTCAAAAAAATACAACAGCTTCCGTTGGAGAACCTATTTATTGCTCAAACGGACAGGCATCATCAACGAACACAGGAAAGGGAAACTACTTCGCTTCGGGAACAGTCTGAAAGCCTTGCTCACCAACCAGCACAACCTCTTTGAAGGGTTGAACATCCGCTATTTCGGGCCGGTAGACGGGCATAACGTTGAAAATCTGGTCAAGGTACTGAACGACATCAAGGATATGACAGGGCCAAAGCTGTTGCACGTTTGCACGGTCAAAGGCAAAGGATTCGCTCCGGCCGAACAGGACGCTACCAAATGGCATGCTCCTGGCCGGTTCAACAAAAAAACCGGGCAACGGTATCAAAGCATTCAGCCGAAAGATCACCCGATGAAATTCCAGGATGTGTTTGGCCATACACTGGTGGAGTTGGCTGAAAAAAACGATAAAATTGTCGGGATTACTCCGGCTATGCCAACCGGCTGCAGTATGAACCTGATGATGGAACAGTTTCCGGACCGCGTTTTCGATGTCGGAATTGCCGAAGGTCATGCCGTCACCTTCTCAGCTGGATTGGCCAGCCAGGGATTGATTCCCTACTGCAATATCTATTCTTCCTTTGCTCAGCGCAGTTATGACAACATCATCCACGACGTCGCCATTCAGAAAACGCCGATCGTACTCTGTCTAGATAGAGCCGGTTTGGTTGGGGAAGATGGGCCGACTCATCATGGTGTATTCGACATCGCCAGTCTGAGATGCATTCCCAATCTGATCATCAGTTCGCCTCTTGATGAGCATGAACTCCGGAACCTGATGTT
>JAUZOU010000049.1 GCA_030706285.1 Bacteroidota bacterium | reverse complement strand
CCGCTTGTGTTTGGCATATTTCAGTGCATCGGCTGCCGTATCTATATCTTTTTCCACGGCTCTTGTCAACGCACAAATGGTTGGCCACGTCACAGCTTTACTGATTTCTACCACCGAATTGAAATCTCCGGGACTTGAAATAGGAAAGCCGGCCTCAATGACATCTACCCCCAATGTTTCCAGTGCCTTAGCTACTTGAATTTTTTCAACGGTATTCAACTGGCATCCTGGAACCTGTTCACCATCTCTAAGGGTGGTGTCGAAAATAAATACTCTGTCTGACATATAATTGGTTTAATCGGTTAAAAGAAAAAGCCCTTCTTACATCGGTAGCAAGAAGGGCTGTATGCGTTATTCAATCCACATTATCTTACTACCTTGCCACCTTCTTTAGTAGAATGATACCAATTAGATTAATGCTGGATAGAATGAAATTTGTCATGTGTTGTTCGTTTTTAACGCTGCAAATATACGGCTTTTTTAATTTACAACAATAAACTATCTGTTTTTTTAGTTTAAAAATTACAAAATGGAACAATTTAGCCAATAAATGTAACTAATTCGCATTTTTTTGACGAAAGACCGTTGAATGTGTGACTTTTATCGTTCCTTCCACTCCTGCTCTGCCAGTTCGAGTTGTTTAGGGCTACCAATATCAAACCACTCAGCATCGCTCACATCAAACATTCTGATTTCGTGATCTTTAGCCAAACGTAGATAAACATCCGTTATGGAAAAGACCCCTGTCTCCGTCATCAACTGGAACAGCTGCGGATGAATCACATGGATACCTGTAAAGCCATAACGTTGCAAATCGGTTTCTTGCGGACGTGCTATTTTCTGCTCTCCTGTTTTCACATTTTCCCAACCGCAAAGCAAACCGTTCTGATTGAACAGGAAATACCGGTCACTGGTGATTTTTCTGACTGCCAAGGTTGCCAAGTAGCTGGAATGAACAGGAGTAAATGCAGATGCCTTTTTTTCATGCTGATGGAAGAAAACAGCATCAGCTGTTATCAGTTTTTCAAAGTTAACGGTAGATAAAACATCCACATTATGAACCAGAAACGGTTCCTGACCTAGCAATGGCTGCATTTTCTTAATGCCTCCTCCTGTTTCCAGCAATAAGTCGCTTTCATCTGATACATGGATCGTTACGGAAGGATGTCTGACAGAATAGGCAGTCAGGAAACAGTCCATTCTCCTGGCAAAGGCATGGATGTTAACGACGATCTCCCGGATACCGGAAGCTTCCATTTTCCGGAGCGTATGCTCAAGCATGGTCATTCCGTGCACTTCAACCAATGCTTTTGGCTTATCTTTTGTTAACGGATACAATCGAGTTCCCAGACCAGCGGCAAAAATCACGCCTTTCATTCGATCAATTTATTGATTAGACTCTTCAGATACACTGAACCCAGCATCCGCTTAAAGCAGGTCTTCAGTTCAGGTATTTCCACAGGCAATGTCCATTCGTCCAATAGGTCTGCAAACATGGTCAATGCCGGTGGAATGCTTTCTATAAAGCCTGGTTTCTTTTCAACAATGCCTCTGAAACCAAATGCTCCCATTGCCTGCATCAGACGTATCAAAACAAAGCCCTGATAATAATGCATGAATTCTACCCGGTAAACAGTTGTTTTTTCAGCCAAGATATCCACATAGTAGTCTATCAGTTCCTGACGAACCGCTTTAGGCAATTTAGCTTTGGCATCAAACAACAAACTGGCCGGATCATATTGAAGGGCACCACGACGGCCGCCCTGATAATCAATAAAGCAAGGTTTTTCGTTCCGGATCATGATATTGGCAGACTGAAAATCACGGAACATGAAATAATCGCCCTTCTCCTTGAGCAGGTAGTCTGTAAAGTGACGAAAGTCATCTTCGAGAGCCTGTTCGTCGAACTGAATCCGGACAAGTTTAAGAAAGTAATATTTGAAATAATTCAAGTCCCACATCATGGAATTTCGGTCGAACGCAGCACGAGGGTAGCATTTTGAAAAGTCGATGATGTCTTTTCCTTTCAATTGCAAATCGACAAGCCCTTTAAGACTCTGCTTGTATAAATCCTTGACAGTGTCATCCAATGGATGATTGTGTACCCGGTCGAACAGCATGACAGGACCAAGATCTTCGAGTAAGTAAACCTCTTCAGGCTGGCAGCTGGCGTAGATTTCCGGGACTGGCAGCCCCATTTTGTAAAAACTGTCAGTAAATGACAAAAAGGCATCATTTTCACGGGCATCCGCGTTCCAGGCGCCCAATGCGGAGTATGATGCGGACTGCATACGGCAATAACTACGGTAAGAACCACTTGGTGGCAGTTCCGTCACCTGTTGTGGTTCCTGACCACACCATTCTTTAAATAGTTGGCTTAGAAGGGCTATTTTTGTTTGATCCACGGGAATTAACTTTCTGCCAAAGATACTGCAATTATTAAAAAAATAGACGGTGATCACGACACTTTGAATAGCTCATCAATAAACAATCCCAAGGAGGTATTAAATGGAATAGACATTGTTTCCGACCTCAAGGGGCGTGGCATTGAACTACTTTATGAATAAAACGGCTCGTTCTGAAAAAATACGGATTATTTTTCAGAACGAGCCTATAACCAATGTTTGTTGCCCATTGAAGGGCGTTGTCTCTTATTCTTTATTGTTTAAAAGGATCTCATTGATGGCTTTTTTCAACTGATCTTTCGGAAGAGCGCCCATGCTCATACGAGGTTGTCCCTCCATTGGGACAAACAGGATGCTGGGAATACTGCGGATACCAAAAGCGCCGGCCAACTCCTGTTCTTCATCCGTGTTAATCTTATAAATATAAATTTTGCCTTCGTATTCCGCAGCAAGTTCTTCAAGTATTGGTGCCACAGCTTTGCAGGGACCGCACCAGTCTGCATAAAAATCGATCAAACAAGGCTTGTCACCCAGATACTTCCATTCTTTCGGATTGGTTTCATAATTTACGACTTTCTCTAGAAATGCTTCTTTGGTCAAATGAATTGTTCCCATTTTTGATGTTGTTTTTATTTGTTCTGGATTTTTAACTAACTCTTTTTCAGGCCCTTTTGCACTACATGCTGGTAAGAATAAAATAGCCAGCAGGATCAATGCCGTCATGTGTTTTGTTCGTTTCATATTGGTTGAATTTGTTTCGTGTTGTATAATATGTCTAATAGCAATTATTATGCCAAAAAAAATCAGGAAGCACATTGCTTCGAGATTTTTGACAATAAGTCAGAAAAATGAAGCGATGTCTCTTCCATTTCACTGATTTTTTGCTTGCCACTTTCGGTCAATGCAAAGAACATCTGGCGACGGTCGGTCATGCCTAACCGGCGACTGATAAAACCATTTTCCTCCACAGAGCAAAGAACTTTGGAAACTCTGGAATTGGAAAGTCCGACAAAATCGCAAATCTGTCCGGCCGATTTTTCCTCTCCGCCTTTCAGGCAGCATAATACCATTGCTTCATTGATGCTGATTTTATGCACTTCAAGGAATTTCTTTTCAAACTGATAGAGTATTTTATAAATTTCTTTGATGACACAGATATCTTCCATGGTTTGATTGATTGATGAGACAAATATACAAATTATTTTTCAGTAGACATATTTTCTGAATTTTTTCCAAATGGCATCACCTTCCGGTAGAGGCGCGGTGACATCAATTGCCAAACCGCTCACTGGATGGACAAACTGAACTCTTCTGGAATGCAACGAGATGCCACCATCCGGATTTGACCTTGGATAACCATATTTGAGGTCTCCTTTGATGGGACATCCGATAGCAGCCAACTGACACCGGATCTGATGATGCCTGCCGGTGTACAACTCGATTTCCAACAGATAATAAGAATCAGACTTGCCAATCAACTTATAATGCAGTAAGGCTCGTTTTGAACCTGACTTATTGGCATCACAGACATAGCTTTTATTTTGCTTTTCATTTCTGAACAGATAATGTTCAAGCATACCCTCCGGTAGTTCAGGTGCCTGTTTGACGATGGCCCAATACGTTTTGTGTATTTCCCCCTTCTTGAATTGCTCATTCAACCGAGGCAGCACTTTGCTTGTCTTAGCAAAAATGACCAGCCCTGTTACCGGCCGGTCAAGCCGGTGGGTAACGCCTAAAAAGACGTTACCCGGCTTATTGTACTTTTCCTTAAGCCACTGCTTGAGCGTCACTTCCAGAGAGGGATCACCGGTTTTATCGACCTGAACGATCTCTCCGCAAGCCTTGTTGACGATCAAAAGGTGGTTGTCTTCATAAACGACCGTCATCTGTTCATGCCACCATCACAATGGATGACCTGTCCGGAGACATAGGAAGAAAGGTCTGAACCAAGGAAGACGCAAATATTGGCCACATCTTCTGGCGTACCACCTCTGCGCAACGGAATTTTTTCACACCAGGTTGCGCGGACTTCTTCAGAAAGCTGAGCAGTCATGTCGGTGATAATGAAGCCTGGAGCAATGGCGTTGGCACGAATACCTTTAGGACCCATTTCTGCGGCAATGGATTTTGCCAATCCGATCAAACCGGCTTTAGAGGCAGAATAGTTGCATTGACCGGCATTTCCTGATACTCCAACGACGGAGCTCATGTTAATGATACTGCCACCACGTTGTTTCATCATAACCGGGGTCAAGGCATGGATAAAATTGAAAGCTGATTTCAAATTGACGTTGATGACAGAATCCCATTGTTGTTCGGTCATACGCAACATCAATCCGTCGCGGGTAATGCCGGCGTTGTTGACAAGAATGTCTATCCGGCCGAATTCCTTGACGATTTCGTTGACTACCTTGTGTGTATCTTCAAAATTGGCAGCGTTGGATGCATAAGCTTTCACTTTTACTCCAAAAGCAGCAATTTCTGCTTCTGTCGCCTTGGCAAGATCATCAATGACCAAATCGGTGAATGCTATGTTTGCACCTTCTTCTGCATATCTCAAGGCAATTGCCTTACCAATACCACGAGCAGCGCCCGTGATGATCGCTGTTTTTCCTTCGAGAATTTTCACTTGACTAATTTTTTGTTTGTGATTAATTGTTACCGAAATGCTTCGATACATTCATATATTAAACCTAACAGGTTATTTCATCTGATAATCATTTTTTTGTTTAAGAACAGATGCAGCACCGCATGCCTATTTCCATCTGCTTGATTGCCTGGCACAAACAGGCTCGTTTCATCATTTTTCTGTCTCCAGGCCGATACTGTCGTAACCTTTCCCCATTCCTTTGAGACCATAGAACAGAAACTCATAGACATGTTCAATACGCCGTTTTCGGTTGACAACCGTTTCACGGATATAAGGCACTTCCAGCCCTTTCAGAGAAAGCTGAAGCACCTGAGCGGTACGTTTGATGTCCTTTATCGTAAACAGGCCCCTCTCTTGTCCTTCGGAAAGCATTTGCACCAGCATGACTGTTTCTTTCTGATCCAGTTTCCGGCGTGACTTTTCTACTTCAGTAATATTCCTGAAGAATTGGGCGTGCAGGTTGCCGTTTCGCATCACGGTGTCTTTGTAGACATCAAAATGGACTCGAATGAATGTCTTGATTTTTTCTTCCGGATCAATGGTCATTTTCATGACTGCCTGAAGGGAAGTGGTGATGATTTGGATTTCATCTTCGATGCAGGCAAGATAAATTTCTTCTTTACTTCTAAAATAGGTATACAGGGTACGCCGTCCTTTGCCGGAAGCTTCAGCTATGTCATTCATCGTTGTTTCAGACACACCATTCTTGGCAAACAGTTGTCTGGCAACCTCCACCAACATTGTTCTTGTCTTTGATACCGCCATGTTTTTGCACAAAAGAATATAGAATGTGCAAATGTAAGAAAAATTCCGTCCGGACAGCACGCTTGTATTATTTTTTAGTGAATTTGGCTTTTTAATTTGTTTTGTAAGTAAAAAGCAGTACTTTTGCACCACAATTGATCGCGGAGTGGAGCAGTGGTAGCTCGTTGGGCTCATAACCCAAAGGTCATAGGTTCGAGTCCTATCTCCGCAACTAGAAAGCCCTGGAAGATTTTCCGGGGCTTTTCTTTTGGGTGGCATCAGCGAAAATGGCGGGCAATACGGGGATCAACTACAAAATCTGAGGATTTACGGATCCAGTATTATTACAGTACGACTTCAAAAATCGGTGGTTTTCGGCAAAAACACTATTTTAAAGTTGATGGATTTCGGCAGATCAAGTAACTAATAAAGAATCTGCGTTATGATCGCCCGGACTTGTTCGACGTTCCGCCAGCCCGGGCAGTCAGCTCGCTCCACAAGTTTAAATCGACCCTAATTATTGGCTTTCAGGTAGTTTACAGCAAATAGCACCCAATCATCGGCCTTATCTTTAGCCATTCTAAAGTTATCAGGCAAGTCGATTTTTACATCCGGAGCTATACCAACATTGTCGATAGGATTTTCAGGCAGTCGTTTTGACCTTGTCATCGGATATCTTAATACCATCCCTTTCGTCGGCATAGCAACAGGGATTGTATTAGAATAATCCAATGTTCCTGCCGTGCTGATTCCAAATACAGTCACTTTACGACTGTTTTTAGCCATTAGGATAAACTCTTCGCAACTGCTTGCACAATAATCATTCGCAATGATCCCCACCTTTAACGGCTTTTCCATGACTGTTTGCTCATAAATTGTATCTTCTTTTCCAATGGTAACAAAACCACCTTGGTGCTTTTTCATTTGATTGATTTGCTCTTGAATTTCTTTTTCTTTGCCTACTTTGTAAGTCCCATTTTTAAGACAGTCTTCGAAATAATTTATATTGCCTTCAGAAGCCCTCCATTCAACGCCCTTCATGACATACGGATTCGTGTAAATAAGAGGCAACAACGATTTAAAACTATCATCTATGCCACCACGATTTCCTCGCAAGTCAATGATTAATATGGAAGATTTTGAAAGCACAGCCATATTTTTGCTAACCAAACTATCAATGATGGCTTTATCATCCGAATCAAAACTTGGTATTCTGATAAGAGACGTTGTCGAATCAATTTGTTGAAAAGTAAAATAAAAATTTATGTTCTGTCTCATCTCAACATACAGATGATTGTCTTTAAAATAATCGAGGTATTGGCGCAATAAATTATTGCATCTATTCGTCGCATTATTGATTTCTTTAGCTCTCTCTAATAGCCTATTTTTAAAGGCAATATACTCTTTTTTATGTTTCTTGTCCACTTTATCTTTAAACCCGGCATAATCATTTTCAACCGTTTTTATCGCGAAAGTAAGATTCTCATCACAATGACAGTTTTGGCTATAACCGGCTATTGATAAATAGACAAAGCCTAGTAGTACAATTAAATTTCTCATTTTTTAAATATGTGCAATTCGGTAATTTCTTCTGAGATTCAATTCTTATTACTTTATCCCCTTCCTGAAAAATGCCATTAGCGTTAATTCCTCATCATGGGTAGACATAGAAACCAGATGCCTTATTTTGTGTGTCCGATGATAGAATGCTAAAATAATCACTAAAAAAAAGGTATTTTTGTAAATATAAACAAAATCAACCATGAAGTCTTTTTTTTTAATGCTCTCTTTTGTCTTATTTCCGTTTGTCTTTTTTGCACAGTCCTATATCCCTGTAGACACTGCCAATCAGGCAACGCGTATGAAGATCAGTAAAGAATATCTCAAAAGCACAAAACTATTTAACGCTCAGATAAAATCCGAATACAAAGGCAGTGAACAAACCAATATTTTGAATCATTATGCGAAAGTTCACAAGCAGTTTAATGAAGACCTGCTAAATGGAGCTTACATAGACGATCAAAGGTTTAATAAAATGATTGATTATATAGTTGACGAATTAAAATCAAAAAATAAGAATATTCCTGAAAATATCCATTTCTTTATCTCCAAAGACTTATCCCTCAATGCATGCAGTATGGGCGATAATTACTTTGTGATTAATTTGGGAACCTTCTATTACCTTCAAAATGAGGAGCAGCTTGCATCAATCATCGCTCACGAAATTGGACATTTGCTTCTTAAGCATAGTTTTAAAAACATTCAACGATATAATTTGACGTTGAAAGAGGAAGCTAAGAAGCAAACAAAGGCGGTTAAACGCGAGAAAAGCAACAAAAGCGAAAAGGCGTGGAACAAACTGAAACAAATTCTTTATGAAGAAAGCAGTTTCAATCGTAATCAAGAATATGAATCCGATTCTATTGGTTATGTGTTATTTAAAAATACCAGCTTTAACCGAACTAATTATATCACTACCCTTAGACGAATGGATTTATATGATTCTATAAAACCGATGGGGTTAACTAACGGAATCTACAAACGTGCCTTCGACCTACCTGCTCAACCATTCAAAGAAGAATGGTTGAAGCGGGAAGATTTCAAGAGCTACGATTATTCAAAATATAAAGACAAAATTGATGAAGACTCTGTTGATGACCATCCAAAAACAAAAGAACGAATCGCCAATATTAAACGCTTATTTCCAGAATTAACCGATGAAGTACAGCCGGTTCACGGCACTTCGTTATTTGACTCTCTACAATCACTGGCTAAAGCCAGTCAGCCTTTCTGCCTTGATTACCAGGAAGAGTATGGATATGGTGTATACATTTGTCTGTTGCGACTGCAGGATGATGAAAACGATCCTTTTTACCGCTACTGGTTAGGTGAGTTCTTTTCCAAAATTTACGATGCAAGAAAGAGATATACGTTAAATCGCTATCTGGACAGAATTGATCCAAAAGTGCAATCTGAAAGTTACCAACAGTTCCTTAGTTTCATGTGGAATCTAAGCCTGAATGAAATTAAAAATATCAAAGACTATTATAAAAAAGGCTCTTAACGAGCCTTTTTTATTTTTTAGAAATTCAGTTTTTCCAATCGGATCTGGTTGTATTTTTCTTTTTCATTATACTCTCGGAGCATTACATACCCCTCTTTTGCAGGTAAAGGATCAATCAGATATTTTCTTTTTGAATATATTGGAATTTTCTCTTCCGTAAGCACTCCATTAATGAAGGAATTAATGCCAAGCATCCATTGCTGTTTCCCTGTTTCAGGATCTTTTGTAAAATCTTTAAAAAAGAAAACACCTCCCTTTTCATTATCAATGTATTGAGAAAAGAGGTAATCGTTGTTCTCGATAACAGACAAATCTTTCTTGACTGTCTTGACACTTTTCAATTGAAACTGTTCATCAAAATTAATTAAGACCATATCGGTCGTTTTCTCATCTTGAGCCGTAAACATGCCAATTAAAGGCATGAACCAAAGAGGATTGCTTGATGGTTTGTATTTTTCTGTAATAACAGATATTGCGCCATCCTTAAAGATTAACGTTGATTTCGTATTCAACCGGTAATTATTTTTTACGCGACCTTTTTTATTTACTTTAATGGATGAGGCAAAGTCGCTCCATTTCGAATACTGCCGGGAAACCTCTTTCCCGTTTTCGTCCAACACCAGTTTATAATAGCCTAAATTATCTTTTAATCTAAAGAAATAGTGATTCTTGAACGGACAATAGTTCCCAGTAATAATCAGTTTTCCATCGACTTCTTTGGCTCTGATAGTGTGATTGTATTTGCTGTTTTTGTCTTCCACCACAGTCTCATACTTTTTCTTCCCTGTTTTTAAGTCTAATAAGACAATTTTATCTTCAGACGCATACCAATTTTCGTATTTTATTTCCTCAAGATAGATATTATTATTTTTGATAGCGATCACTTTACAGGTTGTCAAATTCTTAGGAGTACCATTTGGATTATACTCATAGGTCCATAACAACTCTCTATTTTCATTGTAAAAGCTGATATCTTTTTCTTTATAGTCAAATCCATCTGTATTCACCTGCGAAATAAAAAAGCCGGTAAGAGAATCGTTATCTATAGTCTGAACTAAATATTTAGTATCCAGCTTTTTATTTTCCTTTTTCAGCAGATTGAACTCATCGGGCAAATCACTAAAAACGCCATCTTGATATTTTATTTCTTTGGATACGGTATTATCTTTTAAAGAAATAATTTGAAACGCTGTGGCCAAAGGAACCATAGCATCATTTCCAATTAAAGGAACATAATAATAAAAATCTGTAAGAAGAATATTGTCACCCATCAGGTTACAATCTAAATATCGACATTTTGTACCGATATAGTCCGACTTCGATTCATTATACGAATTATTTACAAAGGTATTATTGGAGACCTTATTCAGATTCTTATCCAAGAGGACGTATTCCATCGTTTTATGTAATTTATCCACATCGCGTTTATAAAGGTAGAAATACCCATACAAATTATCACTGGAATCGTATAGTATCGAACTATAAACTAATTCACCCTCCGCTAGATTTTTCAAATCTTGCATTTGCCCAAAAGCCATTGTCGCATACAATAGACTAACAAAAAGAATTTTAAGCTTCATTTATTAATGTTTTAATAATGATAATAGTAGACCTGTCGGTCGGTTCAGGATCTAAATAATTACGGTATAAATACTTGATCTACAAATAGATTAAATTTCTAATAATCAATAATATCGATAGAAATGTATTCTTTTAATAACTATTTGTCTATGTTTTCAAAAGTACTATATTTTTCTATAATTGTAAAATTAACAAAAATAAATTTATTTTTTCGAAAAACGGATTTTTATTATTGTCATATAAAATATTTATTCCTGAATTTCAAAACGTTATCCAAAAATATGGAGCAATATCAATTCAGCATTTTTCTAGTCTTATATTCACTCTTTTAATGAATATTTTCCTTTTCATTAATTAGGGAGCTGTTTTTTAACCAATACAGTTGATTCATCATCGTATCTTCAGGCAAATCCGGATCAAGTTTTGCCTATTTTCATCATATAGTTTTCGGAAAATTAAAGCGGATGATACACCTTTGCACACTACTGAAACCAATATTGGCTATACCGCAGTGGGACGTTGTTTTAGTCAATCGTTGTTGTCTGCCGAAAAAACTGCCGGAAGAAAAGTCCCTGTTGTCAGATAGCACACGCTCCTATTTAATCATCGGCAAGTATTTTTCACGGTTTTCAATAATTCCCCAAAGTTCTATTCCAAACAGGACAAGTGCCAAAGGCAGTCCTGAAGGTGCCAATACAATGTGAGTTAAAAGGATTCCTACCAGAACAGGAAAAATAATTATTGCACCTAATGCCCTGAATTTATTGGTGATGAAAAGTACTCCACCAACAATCTCTGTAACGGCAACAAGTGGCATAAGCCAACCAATTGTCATAAAGGCAGACATGGCATTCATCATCGTTTCTGGCATTTCCTTCGGCATGGGCATGTAATTAAAAAAGTTATTCAGTCCCGAGTTAATAAACACCAGCCCAAAAAGGAGGCTTACTCCAAATAGAATTTTCTTTTTCATAGTTTTCGCTTTTTTAGTTGAAAATCTAATTTCTTATGTCTGAAATCTATCAACAGACTCGCTTCAGAAAGGCCAAAGTTAGTGGACACTAGTGAATAATATAAAACAGGGCAATGCGAAACGAGCCGGATATCGGAGCTCTAACTGTATCATCCTTGGCGAAACAATGATATGAGGGGATGTGTACAAATTCCAACTGAAACCGGCATGCTTTATGCATCGATGGTTGCAATAGTTATTTTCTTAATTTTATTTTCCATACAACATCCAAGCTAATCAAATGTTCATAGTTAAATCCAACTGTTGGATTTACTCTTAAAATAGATGGCCTATAAATCAATCCTATGAAGAAATGTTCCCCAAATTGATGATAGCCATTAAGAGTAAAACCGATTGATTGACTGGCTCTTTTTATTGGCTCTCTTGTTGGAGGAGTTGGGTCGCCCCATTCATAATATCTTAAGTCCCATATGTTTTTTGAATAATTTAAACCATATCCAACAGTAAATCGTTTGAATTTATAATTATCTGTCAAACCTAAATAGACAGAACTCATCATTTCATATTCACCGCTCATATCGACTGCAGCTGGAATTGGAAGGAAAAAATCAGATGCCGAATTAACATTTATGTTTATGAATCTATTTTTCTTATAGAAATACTCTAATCCCATTGAGGCACCCCAAAATCCTGTATTTATTTTTGATGTTTCATTTTGTGGTTGTAAGCATTAGTGTCCACTAAAAATTCGCAAAAGCTCTTTGAAATCATTGAAAGTTAGATAGTTGCAGCGTTTTCCAGGGTGCGACGATTTCAATTTATCTTTGTATTGATATTCAATACGATATGCATAAAGAGAAGTTCGTTTT
>JAUZOU010000489.1 GCA_030706285.1 Bacteroidota bacterium | reverse complement strand
TTAATAAAGGGAGTGATGTCGAGATGAAACGAATTATAACCATAACCCCATTCACCAGCTTTTGAGCCATTCACATAGACGGTCGGGCGACTCATGGCTCCGTCAACTAAGAGTGTCACCTTTTTGCCGGTTGTAAAATCCGGCAAATTGAACGTTGTACGATACCACCCGACTCCAACATAGGGTAAAGCACCAGTCCGGCCAGTTTTTTCCGAAGCCTTCGTTTCTCCGTTTTGAACGATGGCCACCACCTGTTTGTCGATGTTCTTGTCGAACGGTCCACTGATGGCCCAATCATGAGGCACGGTTACGGATGCCCAACCAGCATCATTAAAATCAGGTTTCATTGCTTCGGCAGGATCTCCTTTCGTGAATTTCCAACCTTTTCCAAGGGTAATGACCGTTCTGACTGAAGCCTGGCAGACAGAGGCACCCAACAATAACAGATATAAATAGAGAATCGTTTTTCGAAGCAGTTGTGTCATAGTATCTGATGTTTTTTCTGATGAATCAATCAGCAGGTCGTACAGATGCAAAAATACATGCAATTTTCGAACTTTCAGGATGATCGCTCAATAATAAGGGCGAAAAAAAGTGCCAAAAAAAGGGACAATCCTATTACAGGTCATCCCTTTCGAACGATTATCTTTGTCTCCGGTTAGTGAACCACCGACAACGTAAATGAATAGCTGTACGGTTTAACCTTGTACCTGTATTCGGGCATCGGCTGAGCGCCCCAGGTGTTAAGACCGCCGATGCCACGCTGAAACAAATCGACACTGAGGAAGATTTCATGCTGCGGCACCACTTCCGAAGGATGTTGCTGTTTCTTGGTAAAACCAGGGTCAAGATCTTCAGAGGCATAATTCAGAGCTGTGACATTCAATGGCAGGTCTCCTGTCACCTTCAGACCGAAACCGTTGTCATTGGTCAGCGTCATCCAGCGAACATCACTTTTGTTGCCGGTTTCCTGTGGACGGATGTACGGATGAAATTGCCCGGCCACCGTGCTTTTGTACAATCCGATTAGCGTGGCATCATGACGGTCCGCATAATTTTCCCCCGGACCACGGCCGTACCAGTTGATCGTTGAGTAGGATTCGGGTAGGGTAAACAGCATTCCGAACCGGGGCATTTCCGGCAGATTGTCTCTGTCGTTATTGAAATTGACAGCCACATTCAACCGGCCGTCGGCATACATCGTATAAGCTACCAGCAGCTGGCAATTGATATCGGTAAGCAGATAGTTGCAGGAAACCGTAGCACGGGACGAATCCGTTTGTGTAACATCCATAGACAACAATTTGCGGCTACCAGCATTGCGCCAGATATTCAGCGAGCGTTGCATGCCTGCACCGAAATCATTATCGGTCGGAGCGCGCCAGAAATTCGGTTCACAGGCATTGTCAAGCAGATTGGTACCTTTGTACAGGTACATATTCAATCCGTGGCCACCCCTTCCATCTGAAATTTCAGCCCGGTAATCGCCCGTAGTGAGAACAGCCTTCCCGTTTGATTTCTCAACATGGACCTTGCCTTGGGCAGCTGAGGCGGGAGCTTTAAAGTAGTCGTTCGAGGCAAACGGCAACTGTTCTTTAACCAGCTCATAACCGGCAGGCACTAATTCGGTCGCCTTTTTGGCATTCCCATAGACATTGAGGAGATATTCCACACCGGCGGCTTTACGGACGGACGGCAATTTAAGCCTGATGTCTCTGGACGTTCTCGGAGCAACGGATGCATCGAAAGTGCCCCCGCCAACCTTTTCGCCGTTTCTGATCAATTCCCAGCGGAAAGTATAGGCTTCTTTCAGGTCTGTAAAGAAAAAGTCGTTGAACAGCGTGATGACGCCAGACTCTGGATTTTTGGAAGAGATCAGGACATTCTGGTAGATTTTCTTGACTTCAAAGGCATGTGGGTGCGGATTGCGCAACGGATCGACCATACCGTTACAGTTGAAGTTCTCATCATTCCAATATTTATCGCGGCCAACACCGAAATCACCGCCATAAGCCCAGTATGGCCTTCCGCCGTCTGTTTTGGCAGCCATTCCCTGATCGACCCAGTCCCAGATGAAACCGCCCTGTAAGTTGCGGCTGCTGCGGATGATATCCCAGTACAATTTGAAATTGCCGCCGCTGTTACCCATCATGTGGGCATATTCACACATGATGTACGGGCGCCCGAGCTCTTTGGACGCATGATCGCGCATGCGTGCGATGGTTGGATACATCGGGCAGATGATGTCGGTAAATTCGTTTTCTCCAGCTCGTTCAAACTGAACGGGACGGCTTGGATCGTAGGCTTTTGTCCAGCGATACATCGCTTTGTTGTTTTCGCCGAAGATATATTCATTGCCCATGGACCAGAACGTCACGCAGGCATGGTTTTTATCGCGTTCCACCAGCCGGTACATGCGGTCCATAAAGGCGTCTTTCCACTCCGGAAGGTTGGCTATAAACGGACCGCCATCAAGGCCGTGAGCTTCGAT
>JAUZOU010000488.1 GCA_030706285.1 Bacteroidota bacterium | reverse complement strand
GAATGTCTGTTGCGGGAATAAAGAAATCATGTCCAACGATAATTTACCGATCGTCTGAGGAATAATTTCCAGTTCGGCTTTATCTGAATTGGCACTGGCAGTCAGCACAGTCGACACTTTCTGCCAACCACCCGGTTTATTGTTCACCGAACCTTGTGCAATAGCCTCACCTTGATCATTGACAAGTCGTACAATCAATTTACCGGCTTTGCCCGAATTGCTTCTAACAAACAGGCTCAACTCGTATTTTGCTCCTTTTTTAACAGCTATCCCATCAAACCCGTCATTGGCCAATGCGGCTCCTGGCTTCTGAATATCAAGTACCGCATAATGAGGATTGTTCACATGAATAGGATTCACTGTATCGATCGCGAAGCTGGCATGTTCGCCTTTCAGCTTCCAGGCATAAGTACTATTCCAGGTCAAATCATTGTTTTCTTTATCGCCAGGCTCATATTCAAAATCACGGTTCTGAATTAATTCGGCATACAAACCGCCGTCAGCCGCATAATTGATGTCTTCAAAAAAGATACCGATTAGTTTATCACTGATGGGCTTTGCTTTATCCGGCTGAACGGTCATGATCGATTTCAATGGTTTCAGCCCGGCAAAACGCACACTGTCTTGTGCCATTTTTTCATCGAACAACGCTGAACGTTGCCGATTCAGTTCGATCGTTTGTAACAGCTTGTCTACGAATTGTCTGGGTACACGATGTCTCTGACCGAGCATGCTCTGGCCATCCGGGAACCGGATCGTCTGGCTATCGTTTACATATTGATAACGGGCGATGATGACAGGCGCTGAAAAAGACTTGAAATCAGCCGTTTTCACGGTATAATAGTCGTTGTAGTTTTGATAGGTAATGGTATATAGTTTGTCAACCTTGTTATAATTGACCACAGGGCCCAGGCAATTTCCTGAACCTATCGATGGATAAGATTGCGGTTTCCAATGGATAAGGTCTTCCGAGGCAGCATGGGCAAACGCATTGTCACGGTAATTGACACTCCAGACACAATGCCACAGTCCATCAGCGCCATAGATCGAATAGGGCGAGTACATCCGTTTTTCAGCGCCCCAACGTCCGTAATCACACGTCAGAAAGCCGTATTCGTTACCGATACGTGTCCAGCTCTGCCCATCAGCGCTCCAGGCTAACTGCAAGCCACTCTTATTACCATCTTTACCGGTTGTATACGAGAATAACCAGACCGAATCCTGTTGGCTGGCAGTGGTGGCCGTTAAGGCAACACAATGGCCGGTAAAAAGCGGCAGCAATAAACTTAAATAGACTATCTTCAGGCGACTGTTTTTCATAGAATCATCAAATCGCGCCATACCGGAAACCGGTATGGCACATTGGTTAAACCGGTTTATAAGTTGATTGAAAGTTGCTTTCCTTTATATTGAACTGTTTTACGTTGTCCGTCCACCACTTTCAGGATAAAATTTCGACGTTTCAATAGACCTTTGAAGGAACCCTTCCGCGCATCGATGGTCAATATATGGTTCCTATCATTCCAATGGAAGGAAATTTCAGAATAGTCCCCTTTCTCATAATTGTAGTTATCATTCTCATCTTCGTACAGCGTAAATGAGCCATCGGCTCCAGGATAGATCCTGAATTCGAGATTATCCCATTTCTTTTCCGTGGCATACTGCACTTTGGGACCGAAAGGTATCAGGCTGCCGGCTCTGACATATACAGGAATTTGATCCATACGTAGTTTTTTCCGGACCGTTTTTCCACCATCCGTTTTTTCATTGGTCCAGAAATCATACCATCTTGTTTCAGAAGGCAAATAGATTTCTTTTACCTGTTGCCCTTTTTCTGTGACAGGAGCCACCAGTAAACTGTGCCCGAACAGGTATTCACTGTTGTTGTCAGTTACGTTCTTATCCTGAGGAAAATCCATCATCAACGGACGCATGAATGTGCCGGCATGATTGGTCACCTCCCAGGCAGTCGAATAAAGATAAGGCAACAAGGCATACCGAAGATTGATACAGGCTTCCTGAGCATCAAACGGCCATTCTCCCCGCTTGCCAAACTGATAAATTTCTCTGGGAATATCGGTCCCATGCGAACGCATCATCGGAGTGAACGTGGCAAACTGCATCCAGCGAACATACAGTTCCTGAAATTCCGGATTGCTGGCGCCTCCCCCTTTCGTGTATCTTCCAGCGAAAAAGCCACCAATATCGGCATTCCAGTAAGGAATACCACAAAGGCTGAAATTCAATGCAGCTGGAATCTGCTTTCTCAACATTTCCCAGGTTGAGCTGACGTCTCCGCTCCAGGTGTTGGCTGCATAGCGTTGTTGCCCGGCAAAGGCCGAACGGGTCAGGATTACAACACGTTTGTCAGAGCGTTCCGCACGCCAGTGATCATACACACCGCCTGTCGTCATCAACGGAAAGGCATTGTGCACACTGCGGAAGGTTCCAAGATGGGTGACCTGATCGAAATCAGCCTCCTTTACATTGATGTGG
>JAUZOU010000487.1 GCA_030706285.1 Bacteroidota bacterium | reverse complement strand
CGTAAAACAGCTGAAATATGTCGCTGTGTCCGAACAAAAAGAGGCAGAAGAAGAAGCACTTAATGTGATTGCCGTGAAGGCTGACGGTGGCATGCGGGACGCGTTGTCCATTTTTGATCAGGTGGCCAGCTATGGTAATGGTCGAATCACCTACCAGGGCACCATCGAAAACCTGAATGTCCTCGATTACGATTACTACTTCAAGCTCACCGCCTGTTTGCTTGGTGGTGACGTTTCAGGAGCCTTGCTGATATTCAATGATATTCTCAACAACGGGTTCGATGGTCAACAGTTCATCACCGGACTTACCGCTCATTTCAGAGACCTGCTGGTCTGCAAGGACCCTTCCACCCTGGTTCTGCTGGAGGTCGGTGCCAACATCAGACATCAGTATCAACAGCAAGCAGCCGACTGTCCAGCCGAGTTCCTGTACACGGCCATCAAATTCGGCAACGATTGTGATCTTTCCTATCGAGAAAGTCGAAATAAGCGACTATTGGTCGAATTGACTCTGATCCGGATTGCTCAGCTTCCGGATTCAAAAAAAAAAATCCCTGAACTCGTAGAGGAAGAACGGCCGGCTCCTATCCTACCGATCCAGGTCGACCAGCCTGAACAGCATCAACCGGACGGCCAGCAACAACCAGTCTCCATCGTTCCAGGGCCATCGCCTGAACAGGTTCCGGAACCGGCATCTGCCAAACAAGCACCAGACAGGTCTGTTCAGGCTTCAGCATCCACGAAGTCTGCCCCTTCATTCAAGGAATCCTCAACCGGTACGGAACTATCCGGATACCGGGCTATCCGTTCCATCCGGTTGGGTTCATTGCGGAAAAACGTTGAAAACACAACCGATAAACCTGCTCCTGAGCCAGTCGAACAAACACGGAACAAGCCATTCAGCCAGCAGGATCTGGAAAATGCCTGGATTGGATTCACCGCCCAAATCGCAGACGATGTACACCTGGTGAACAGCATGAAATCGTCCCAACCTGTCTTGTTGAGTGAAAATAAGTATGAAGTGGTGGTTTCAAACCAGGTCGTCCAAAAGAAATTGGACGATTTGAAATACCGTATCGAAACGTATTTGCATGAAACGCTGCAAAACACATTTATTTCAATCAGTTTCAAGCTGGATGAAACCGGAGAAACAGCCCGTCCCTTTACTGCCAGAGAACGGATGGAATCAATGGTCAAAAAAAATCCGAACCTTCTGGATTTTTACAGAAGATTCGGACTTGAAATCGATTAATTGACTTTATCTGAGCCCTTGCCGGAAGGCGATCATCTTGATGGCTGTCACAGCTGCTTCATCTCCTTTGTTTCCGAGAACGCCACCTGCCCTGTCCAGGGCCTGCTGTTTGGTATTGGTCGTCAGAAGTCCGAATATAACCGGAATCTCTCCTTTCGCATTCAACACGGAAATACCCTCGCTGACTCCGGAACAAATATAGTCGAAATGAGGTGTTTCTCCCCTGATGACGGAACCCAACACTATAATACCATCCACGGCATGTACGCCCGTTAAAGACGCCAATAAGCCAGCGCCATAGACCAGTTCAAAACTACCCGGCACCCAACGTTGAATGATGTTTTCCGGCAACACGCCGTTCTTCAGAAGCGTTTCTCTGGCACCACCCAACAGCCTGGAAGTAATGTCTTGATTCCATTCTGCAACAATGATGCCGACTTTCATTCCTGAAGCATCAGGAATGGATGCGGGATCGTAATCAGATAAATGATGATATTGTGTAGCCAAAATTACAAATTTGCTTCAGCACGATCGATGTATTTTTCCACATCCAGTCCTTCCTGTGTCAATGGATACTCTTTCTGGATGCGTTTGTACATCTTAAGCGCGTTTTTGAGATCGGCTGTTTTTTCATAGACCCGGGCGGCCTTCATCAGATAAATCGGAGCCAGTAGTTCATTTTTTGTTTCAGCTGCCTTTTGGAAAAAGCTGACGGCTTTGGAATAGTCCTTCAGTTCCACATAGCAGTCACCAATTGCACCAAGCAAAGCCGGAGAAACCATAATGTCTTTTGCCTTACATTTATTCAGGTATTTGATGGCATTGTCGTAATCACCCATATTCTTATAACAAAGGCCAGCATAGGCGGAAGCCAGTTTAGCCGTTTTGGTCAGGCCATAATCGTCAATGATTCCCTGGAAACCAATGAAATTGGCTCCGTCACCATTGAGGGCTACCTTAAACGAATCGATGGCAAAATATTGTTCTCCTACATATATCATTTCCTGGGCTTCCTGTTCTTTCGGCATCAGATACATGTGACGAAACAGAATGACAGCTGAAACAGCCACAACAATAACTCCCAGTACTATATACAAATACTTCTGATTTTTTTCGATAAATTGTTCCGAACGGCTTAAAACATTGCCGATTTCCCGCAAATCATCTTTTTCTTCCGTGTTGTTTTTCGACATATTCTTCCAATCTTATTAGTGAATGGTATTTTGAATTTTGGTGTACAAAAGT
>JAUZOU010000486.1 GCA_030706285.1 Bacteroidota bacterium | reverse complement strand
TGTTTGATCCGGCTCCGTCTACCTGGTTCAAAATGCTGGATGTGCTTCAGTATTGGGCAAAACTGGGTGTCGACGGCTTTCGGTGCGATATGGCTGAGATGGTGCCCGTTGAATTCTGGAGTTGGGTGATTCCCCGTGTAAAGAAGCAATTTCCGTCGGTCTTGTTTATCGCTGAAGTTTATCAGCCCAATCTATACAGGTCATATTTGCAAAAAGGCGGCTTTGACTATTTGTATGATAAAGTCGGCATGTATGAGGTGTTGCGAGGCGTTATCGAAAACAGGCGGCCGGCGTCGGATTTGTCTGCCTGCTGGCAATCGCTGAATGATATACTGCCACACATGTTGTATTTTCTGGAAAATCATGACGAACAGCGCATTGCCTCGGAATATTTTGCCGGAAATCCATTGAAAGGGGTGCCGGGTATGATAGTCGCTGCTTGCCTTCAGTCAAATCCGGTGATGATCTATTATGGCCAGGAATTGGGCGAAGCTGGCATGAAACAGGAAGGTTTCAGCGGAAACGACGGCAAGAACTCCATTTTTGATTACTGGAGCCTTAGGACATTGATGGCCTGGAACAACCAGGGACGATGGGATGGTGGAGGCCTTTCAGCCGATCAAAAAGCACTTAGAGAAACCTATGCCAGGATGCTGAATCTGGCTGCCCGGGAAAAAGCCATCAGTGAGGGCGTGTTCTTCGATTTGACTTATGCCAATTTGGATAATCCTGGGTTTAATTCAGCCAGACAATTTGCTTTTTTCAGAAAAAAGTCGGATGATTTAATGCTAATTGTTGTCAACTTTGATTCTGAACCGGCTAAAACAGCCTTATGCATTCCCTTGCATGCGTTTGGATGTCTTGATATTGACGATAACAAGGTTTGGACGGCCACCGATTTATTGGCGGAGAGCAAAGCCTTCAAATTAACACTGCATGCCGGTCAACCAGTAAAGATCATGTTGCCTGGATATTCAGGCGTTGTGTTGAAACTTCAGCAGTAACCGGATTTTTTTTAATCAGTTGATAAGTAGGTCTGCCTGTCTGTATGATCTGTGCTCACGTATTGTTTATGGCAGATTGTCAATCGATTCAGGGCGAAATATAACCTTGAAAAGTCTATTTTCCGGGCATAAAGGAGAGATGCTTCCGCGATAATTTTATACAAATCGTGCTTATCCAACATGTAAAAATTTTATCTTTGCACCGTCTACGGATGCAAACCCCACATAATTATGAACGGAACAGGTTCCTTTAAAGTCTTTTCAGGGACGAATTCACAGTACCTTGGAGAGAAAATTTGTGCCAGTCTTGGCGTACCACTCGGAAAGATGAACATCCAGCATTTTGCTGACGGTGAGTTTTCAGTTTCTTACGAAGAGTCTATACGAGGTGACATCGTCTACCTCATTCAGTCAACATTCCCCAATTCAGACAATCTGATGGAACTGCTGCTGATGGTCGATGCGGCGAAGCGTGCTTCTGCCGAAAAAATCATTGCCGTCATTCCGTATTTCGGATGGGCAAGGCAGGACAGAAAAGACAAGCCTAGAGTTTCTATCGGTGCTAAACTGATTGCAGACTTGTTGTCGGTGGCCGGTATCGAACGGTTGATCACCATGGATCTACATGCAGACCAGATTCAAGGTTTCTTCGATGTGCCTGTGGATCATTTGTATGCTTCGACCATTTTTATTCCTTACATCAAGTCTCTCAATCTGGACAACCTGGTTATCGCTGCTCCTGATGTCGGTGGGTCAAAACGTGCCAACACCTATTCGAAGTTCCTGGATGTTCCCATGGTCTTGTGCCACAAAACCCGTGAGAAAGCCAATGTGGTTTCGGAAATGCGCATCATTGGTGATGTGAAAGACAAGAATGTGGTTCTGATCGATGATATGGTCGATACGGGTGGTACGATTACCAAAGCTGCGGATTTGATGATAAGAGATGGTGCCAAGTCTGTGAGAGCGATCGCCAGTCATTGCGTGATGTCCGAACCTGCTTCGGAACGTGTCAACAACTCTTGTTTGACGGAACTGATTATGACCGACAGTATTCCTTACACAAAAGATTGTCCGAAAGTCAAGATTCTGAGTATTGCCGATTTGTTTGCCGATACCATCGAGCGTGTATTTGACCATCGTTCCATCAGTTCACAGTATCTGATCTGATTCTTCATCACTTTATATATTTTCAAAGGCTGTCTTGCGTAAAGTGAGACAGCTTTTTTTGGATCAACTTAAAAACTTGTGGACTAAGCGTCCATCCTGATCAATAGAAAGTTTAAAAATTTCCACTATCAACTAGGGGAAAGGAGTTGGTCAGACGTCTGCTTTAAATCGCCGTTCCGCTAGCACGGACACGCTGCTTGCTCCAATTCAAAAAGCTAAAAACCGGGCCTCATTCGGCTGAGTTTTCGAAGCGTCGCTTCGCTCCTCGGAAGACGAAAACTCCGGGCGCCTCTCTCCACCCTGTTTTTTAAACGCTTTTTTTC
>JAUZOU010000485.1 GCA_030706285.1 Bacteroidota bacterium | reverse complement strand
ATTCCTGATGAGTGACTGTTTAATACAAAATACTGTCCGGTTAAGTACTTTGTAAAACTCCCGAAATGCTTTATTTGATGACCGTCATTATCCGTTTTGCAATGGCCTGCATACCGGTATCGGAAGGATGAAGCGCGACGGCTTCAGCCAGATCCCTGCTTCTGAAATGGAATGCCAGGTTTCGTCGTCACCGTAAACCAAGGTGGCAGTCGTACTCAAATTGGCAGATACATAAAATAAGTCTTCCAGGCTGACGAATGCACAGGAATGTTTGGCGGCAGCCTTTTTCTGAGCGGGCTCTTTGTTGCTTGAGGGCCAAAAGCAGCCGGTTACAACGATCAAGGCGGAAGGCTCCTTCGACTGAACATACTGGATTGGTTCTGAGAATGCCGGTTCATAACGTTCAGAATAGATGGCGTTTTCGCCAAGTCGTATGACCACAAAGTCGGCCTTGGCGCTAAAACATGTGTCCAGGAGCGTTTTATCGAATGTGTCGTATGCTCTTTCCCAATTGACAATCGTGAAAGCTGAAAAGCAGACATGTAAATGAAATTTAGTCTTTACCAGGCCATTCATCACGTGTACCCAGTCTTTATCACGTGTTGTTGCCGCCATTCCCCAGCAACCCCACCAATAGGAAGTAACCGGATGAACAGTAATCGAATTACCCAAAGCAATCCACCTGATGGTATCACTGGGTGTCTGTAATGGGCCCGGCGTTTCTGTCCCTTCTTTTTCACATTCTTATTTTATTGTCGTGGTTTATTGAATGTCTATTTTGTTGATAAATACTCAAATTTTCAATAATATTGTATGCTCATTGAGCCGTATACAATGAAAAAGCACCTCTTTTTCATTGTTGAAATCAAATAAAAACGATATGAAAAAGTCATTTGTTCTACTTTTCTTTTTTATATGTTCCGTTTTTTGCGTATCGGCGCAATTGGAAAGTTGGCATTGGCAAGAAGCAGAATATCATTTTGATTCAAGTGGTCCTGGTGGTGAAGCAAAAATTCTGATGAATTATTGGATAAACGGCGATACTGTTTTTAATGGAGTTGGCTATAAAAAACTATATCGAGCGTGTGTATATCAAGATTCGGTAGAATTTCATGAAGGTAAATTAATATACCCATATGGAACTTTCTTTATTAGAGGCATACGTGAGGATGAGCAAAAGCGAATTTATTGTTACAATGAATCCTCTCAAACTGAATTATTATTGTACGATTTTTCCGAATGGAATATTGGAGACACATTATTTCTTGATAGAGGTGGCAATAACAGAACGTATGTCGTGATTTCAGAGAACAATCTTGATTCCATTCAATTACTTGATGGCAACTATGCTAAAGTTGTAACCGTTAATCAAGAATTATTGATCAGAGGTATAGGGTTTGAGTACGGTTTCCTATTTCCAATATCCCCATATCCAGGTAGTATTCTGCGTTGTATGATCGTAAAGTTTTACAATGGCAATCAACTTTTGTGGGAAAATCCAAACTATGTAGCACTAGAGGAGCCTGGAAAAGAGGATTTGGTTAATGTCTATTCGGTTAATGGCTCTTTGTGTTTTGAGTTGCCCATGAGCTATAACCAACTGGAATTGTATAAATCAGACGGAAGGTTGATGCATTCTTTTTCTAATCAAGGCATCACCACACAGACTATTGGGCCACTTTCCAAAGGAATATATCTTTACAAAGTAATGACTGGAAACGGTTCGACAATTACTCGCGGAAAGGCCGTAATTCCTTGATTAAGTCATTTGCATGGCTTTTGTGAACGAATAAGACGGATAGGCCCTGTCGGTTGAGCCGTCTACTCAATTACTTTGTACGTTTGCTGTCCATTTCCGCAACGGACGTTCATGAGGTAGATGCCACGGCTGCCAAGCTGGTTGGCCGGTAGGGTGTAGGTGCCTGAGACGTAGATGCGGCAAACCTGCAATCCGGACAGGTTGAAAAATGTCACGATGGCCGGTTTGGTACTTTTCAAGATCAATTGCCCATCGGAACCGGTATAATACTGAAACAGAATGTCCGATGCCTTGTGTTCGGGAATGGCGGTGACATATTCGTCAATGTCAGGGTTGATGTCGACGTTCAGCGGATGAACGGTCAGTCCGTCTCCTTTGCGAAGACCATAGTCTTGCAGATAGGTTCCGGCGGAAATGGAATCGAAATCTTCCGCATCACCACCAATAATCGCTGTTCCGTAAACGATGGCACCGTCCAGCCAGGCCAGGTCTTTGACGACGGCCGATCCGTAAACGGCACTGGAGTAAACGATGGCGCTGCCGGTAACCAGAGCTTGTCCGTGGATATCGCTGGAATAGAACACCCTGGATGATTTGTCCACCACTGCGTTTTCCCTGACTTTGGCAGAGGATCCGACCATTGCCGTACCTTTGACGACGGCGTTCCCGCTGATGGTTGCCGTCCCTTTGACAATGGCATGACCTTCGATGCGGGCATTGCCTTGCACACTGGCATTTT
>JAUZOU010000484.1 GCA_030706285.1 Bacteroidota bacterium | reverse complement strand
AGGCTGATCGAACCGGGCATGAGCGTCATCATGGGCAATCCCGTCATCAATCTGGTCAAGATCGAGACCTTGAAAGTGACGGTCCCGATTCCGGAAAATGAAATTGCCGGCATTTCAAAAGGTCAAACGGCTATTATTCGAATTTCAGCACTTGGTGATGAGGTTTTCCAGGGAAAAATAGCTGAAATCGGAGTGCTGTCCAGTCTGATCACCCATACCTATCCGATCAAGATCAATTTGAAAAATCAAGGTGGAAAGATCAAACCAGGGATGGTATGCAACGTGACCATTCAAAGCAAGGCCTTACAGCAACGCATCGTTATTCCGATGTCTGCCGTCCAGACAGATGGGGAGGGCAATAAATATGTTTTTGTGGCCGATTCGAACGGAACAAAAGCGATGAGGCGGTCTGTTCATACAGGCCCGATTGTCAGTAACGGGGTTGTGATTACCGAAGGACTTGAGTCCGGAGATAAGGTTATTGTCGAGGGAAATCAGAAGATCGATGAACGTTCAACCATCAAACTACTGAATTGATCATGAAGAAACTTGGAATTGTTGAAGCCACTATGAGGCACTGGCAGGTCGTGTTCCTGATCGCTGTCCTCATGGCTATTTTGGGCATATATGCCTTGTTTGTCATGCCCCGTCAGGAGTTCCCGACATTTACGATTCCACAGGGATTGGTGATTGGAGCCTACCCTGGTGCCACGTCTCAGGAAGTAGAAGCCCAATTGACTTCGAAGGTGGAGAACTATTTGTTCAGCTATAAGGAGGTAAATAAGAAGAAGACCTATTCCTATTCCAAAAATGGGCTCATGATCGTGTTTGTGGAATTGAATATGGATGACAATGTCTCCGATGAATTCTGGTCGAAGCTGAATCATGGCCTGAACAACCTGAAAGCGCAATTGCCATCCGGCGTGGTCGCGCTGTACAGTGACAACGATTTCGGAGAAACATCGGCCTCGCTCATTACGCTGGAATCGAACGACAAGAGTTACCGCGAGCTCGAAACGTATATGGATCAGTTGGAAAACCGGCTGAGGCGTATCGAATCGGTGTCGAAAGTTCGTCATTACGGTTTGCAGAAAGAACAGATCAGCGTGTATGTCGATAAAGAAAAGCTAACCAACTATGGGATTAATTCAGCGACCCTGATGGCCAACTTGTTTAGCCAGGGCTTTACGACCACCAGCGGAAATGTGGAAAATGAGCTGTATGATTCTCCGATTCATCTCTCGACCACCTATGGCAGTGAAAAAGACATAGCCCAGCAGATCGTCTATTACGACCCGACCGGCAATGTAATCCGGCTGAAGGATATCGCCAGAATCGTGCGTGAGTACCCTGATCCGGATAATTACATCACCAATAACCGGAACAAATGCCTCCTGATATCGACAGAAATGCAGGAAGGGCACAACATCGTCCAATACGGCAAGGATGTGAACAAGGTTCTGAAAGCGTTTCAGCAAGAACTGCCTAAAGACGTGACGATCAATCGGATAGCCGATCAACCGCAGGTGGTTGGAAAATCCGTTTCGGACTTCCTGCTTGAGATGCTGTATGCCATTATCGCCGTTATCCTGATTACGATGTTGCTGCTGCCGTTGAGGGTTTCTGCCGTGGCTGCGACGTCGATCCCGATCACGATCTTTATTTCGCTGGGCATCATGTATTTGGGAGGCATGGAACTCAATACCGTTACGCTGGCAGGTTTGATTGTGACGTTGGGTATGGTGGTCGATAATTCGATTGTCATCGTCGACAGCTACATGGACAAACTGGATCATGGCATGTACCGGTGGCATGCGGCGAGCCAGAGTGCCTCCGAATTTTTCAAGGCGATTTTTTCCGCCACCCTTGCCATCAGTATTACGTTTTTCCCGTTCCTCTTTACCATGAAAGGGATGATGCATGATTTTGTCAAGTCATTTCCCTGGACGGTAACGATCACGCTGGGCATATCACTGCTGGTGGCTATGTTTATGATCCCGACGTTGCAGTATAGTCTGATCAAAAAAGGCTTCGGGCCAAAAGTCGAAGGCCGGAAAAACCGGTTGGATAAAGTCCAGAACTTGTATGAAAAATGGCTGAACAGAAGTTTCCGCCATCCGAAAACCACGATCGGTTGTGCGGTGTTTGCATTGCTGCTAGCCGTAGGTTTGTTTTTCATTTTACCGCAACGGCTGATGCCTAGTGCCGAACGGAATCAGTTTGCTGTGGAAATATACTTGCCGGAAGGGAGTTCTCTGAATCAGACCAGACAGGTGTCTGAACGGATGGAGGGTATCCTTCAAAAAGACAAACGTGTCAAGTCCGTAACAGCCTTTATTGGAACCAGTTCACCTCGTTTCCACACGGCTTATGCGCCGAACGTACCGGATAAAAACTATGCCCAGTTTATCGTGAATACGGTATCAGAAAAGGCAACGATCAACATGCTTGATGAATATGCTCCCACGTATTCCAATTATTTTCCGAATGCGTACGTGCGT
>JAUZOU010000483.1 GCA_030706285.1 Bacteroidota bacterium | reverse complement strand
CTCCATCGGCAGGAGCAATGGAGGCATACGTTCCATCCTCGATATTTCCGGCAGCTTGTATCTTATTATTTTTAAAACGAACCATTTCTCCGTTGTTGGTTACGCGGAACTGCCATTTATCGTAGCTGGAAATGCCCTCTCTCGTAAAATCAGCAGCTGTCAGATTAGCCCCGGTATTTTTCGTCAGATAACGGCCTGTATTGGCAGTACTGCCCCAATTCGTTCCGAAAGGGACACCAATAGTTATCGTATCAGAATAGCCGAGGAAAACATGATTGTTCGTAAGTCGTTTAATACGGGCTGCAGCCCCTGATGCCGTCAAAGTCTTGTGGTTGAATACCATATCGACGTCGTTGTAATAGAACCCATCGTTTTTCAATTTCTGGTCACTGAACAACAGCAACGTATTTTTCTCACCCATATATCCGTTGAGGGGACAACGCAACAACATGGCTGTCAAGCTGGATTCGCCCGAATAATAAAGATTGTAGGTCTTGTACGTAAAATTGTATTGCGGATTCAGGAAAATCTCCGAAAAGACGGATTCAAAGTAGGCACTCTTGATGAGTTTGTCCGATTTATAGACCATGCCATTGCTGGCCATGATTTTACCGGTCACCCCAAACGCATCGATATCAGGTCCATTTGAAAGGCCTGATAAGTATTCATTCAGCAGGTTCTTCTTTTTATTAAAATAAGAGGGCCAAACCAGCGATTGACAACATTGGGAAGCCAGAAATGCGGTCACGGCTACTACTGGAACCTGATCGAAATCGGTGTAATATTTCATCAGTTTGTTTTTTACAAAGCTACTGACAGCCGCATTCGACGGAACAAACATCGTAACGCCACCTTCCTGTGTCACATCCGCACTGGAACCTTCGCCATTGTACCTTTCAACCACCGGGTCGAAACCAAATCCAAGCACACCACGGACATAAACTTTATCAATGTTTTTATTGGGGTAGATCAGCTTAAACTGGTCTGCCAGATTATCCACCGTCATAAAATACTTGAAATAATAGGCCGTACTGCCAGCAGTCTTGTAATTTATCAGTTTCCAGATTTCAGCGCAATCAGGATCTGTCTTCAGGACATTGTATATATTAGGAATAGGCTCAGCAATCTTATTTAGTTCATAAAATGTGCCATTTTCAGCCAGATGCTGATCTCCGATGATGGAAGCAGGTCCGACATTGCCAAGCCCTTTATCGGCAGCCCAGGTTGACGTTGGATAAAACGCCAGGTAATCTGCAGCGGTGAGTTGTGGAGACGATGCGTTGAAAAAACTTTTGGTAAACACCGGCAAGTATTTGTAATTACCAACCATATTACTTTTCGTACTATAGGTATAGCCACCATAGTTATTCGAGTCAAATACCCAAACCGAATCACCGTTATACATCTCCCTGGTCAGCATTGGGTAATAGGTCGTTTTGTACTTATAGGCAATCCCCGGTGTCCAGACTTTGTTGACCAAGGCAGCACCCAGGTTGTCGGCTTTAATTTCATTGTAAACCAAAGAGTAGGAAACCAGACTCTCTACCTCCTGCTGAGGAATGGCTGCCACAGTAGCGTATCCTTTATCCTTCATCCAGGCCGTAAAAGCCTCATCATTCGGAGCATAGCACGTATACAGACCTGCACCTTTCAATACAGAAGCATGCAAGGTACGGTCCAGTGCCTGCAGGTACAACTTGAAATTTCCATTTGCCTCTAGTTCTTGATATATGGGATCCTCCAGCCAGGAAGGGCGATCATAATACGAATCGATATCTTTGGAACATTGTGTAAACAGCAGCAGCATCGTTAAACACAACAACAAAGAAACTATAACATTCATAACGTGTTAATTTTTATGGATAGTATGTTGTCCGGGGGAAAAAAGAATATCCGGGTAAGTCCTGGACTCACTTGAAGCAGTTGCAGAACATCCGTTCCACACCGATTGAAATCGCATATAGTAATGGGAAACAGGTTTTCTCATTGATGGTATTCAGAATTTAAGGTGTTTTCTATCCGTTACGGTTTGTCAATAGTGCTGTAGGTCAGACCTTTCCAAACTGCATATGCAAAAATACCTTAATGGGAAAGGATTTAACTAGTAAAAATGATATAATGTTTCATGAAAATGAGACATTTCACAGGCATTTTAGCGTATTCAAAAGGCTCATCCATAACCATATTGAGGCCGTCGGCTGACAAAGGCATGACACAGCCTGTTCCATCTTACGGACGTTTTGACCGTCGGGCAGGAAAACACGGCACTCCTAATTTTATATGAACCGTTCTGAATGCATAATTGTTCTACTGTCGAATATGAGTCTTTGGAAAACGTTTATCCTTAAAACAGCCGTTTTGCGCGACTCGGCATAGTCGAAATAAATTTCGCCTCTGCACTCGCTGCTTAAAACGTTTATTCTTAAAACAGCCGTTTTGCGCGACTCGGCATAGTCGAAATAAATTTCGCCTCTGCACTCGCTGCTTAAAACGTTTATTCTT
>JAUZOU010000482.1 GCA_030706285.1 Bacteroidota bacterium | reverse complement strand
TGAGCAGCCACTTTTTGATTTACCTGAATCCTCAGATTTTCAAGTTCCATATGAAACACAGCATCATAAACGTCATCCAAACTATAGTAATAATAGTACAGGGTGATTTTAGCTTTTCCGCAAGCTGCGGCAATTTCGTTCATGGTTGTCTTTTTCAGACCAAACTTTTGAATCAATTTCTGAGCAGCAAGAACAATTTCTTTGCGCACAGATTCGTCTTTTTCAATCGTCGTTTCGACCATTATCGTTTTTTGGTCCAAATATAACTGGCGCAAATCATTTATGCAATACATTCGGACTTTTTTTTATTCGCAGGATCAAAAAATTCCCATAGGCGTAACAGCGCATTGGAACAACATGCTAAGGCTTCAATTAAACAGCAGTTAAATACTTACATATCAGTTAGATTTGCCAAGAACCGGTCATTTTCGAACAAATCAGGTTTCTTTTGGCCGAATTGTTATTAAATGAAACAATTTCAATACCTTTGCCATGAATTAATTGCTACTGAAACAAGCAGAACATAGACATAAAGTTCTTCATTTTACCAAGTTCATGACTATTTGATCATTATTTCACAGTTGAAAACAAATTCATTTTTTGTCTCTTTCCTATATAAGACCTTGCCTTTGAGCTAAAAATTTGCGAATAAAAATGGTCAGGAAGGAATAACCGATTCATCAAATGAAATTATCATTATGATTTATTTAGAGCTGGTAAACTTTTTTCTATATTGCAACCATTATTCAACAAGATTATGAATTCGTTCAGGTTTTTACTTGATCTTTTAACATTAAACCCAAGAATCGAATGAAACATCCACGTTTTTTTCTGAAAATCTGTGCGGTGACATTGACCGGAGCGCTCGCCTATTCGTGTATCGATGATGCATACGACCTGTCAAACCTGTCCAAAAAATTTGAACTTTTTGGCAATTCACTGGCTTTTCCGGTTGGTTACACCACCATTCATATGGATAGTGTCATCAACGGATTGAACATCGATGCTTCAACCTTAAGTGTAGAAGACGGAAAGTATGTATTCAACTATTCAGGGTCTATGGACATGAGTGGTTTGACGAACGCCATCAGCGATTTTAAGTTGGCAACTATCAGTCCTGTCACAACACCTGTGAACCTGTTTGACGCAAGCAGCCACGGAGGCACCTACACGATGCCGGCCGGATTTTATGAAGAATACACCGGTTCGACGACTATCAACCTGCCAAGTTTTACGACATCACTTATTTCAGTCGACAGCATCGCGTTGAAAAACGCTATCATGCAAATCACACTCGGCAGTACCGGATTGGGCGGAACAAAACTCGCCAGCAGCATCAGCATTACGTTCACGGCCTTGGATAACAATGCCGAATACATTGTCAATGGGGTCCCAAAAACCACTTGGACCATTCATATGGGAGAAACCTGCAACGTTGGCATCAACAAACTGCGCTTAAGCGGATCCAGCCCGAGTCTGGGCCTTTCCGAAACAGTCGTCATGAATGTTGCCGGCAATGGAGACGTGACAGCCACCGGAAAGACCAAGATGAACATTACAATGAACGTACTTGACGGCATGGATTTCAACACCGTTTACGGAAAAGTCAGTTATTCAAAAACCGGGACACTCGATCCGATCAGTTTTACCGGCCTGAACGAAAAATTGGGTAACGACGATGTCCTGAGCTTTTACAATCCATCCATCCAGCTGATGACAGAAGGCAATCTGGGCGTACCCATCAACTTCAACCTGGAAATGGGAACCTCCAATTCAAAGACCGGTCAATCCAGAAGCCTTTCCAATGCAGACTTTACGTTGCATGCCGCGGCCAGTCCTGTCTCTTCTGTCAAAGATACCTTCCTGATCGACAAGACCTATGGCACCGATCAGCTTTTCAAAATCAATCCTGATCAAATCAATCTTGGTTATCATTTTCAAACCTTGACAAACACCTCGTACGATCATTTTATCGCCAAAGACAGCCGGATCAGTATGAAGTATGCCATGAAGATTCCCCTTCAATTCGGAGGAGATCTGAACATCGGCATGAGCAAGGACAGCATTGACAATCCGATCGATCTATCCAAACTCGACAATCAGGACAACCTGAAAGTGGCGCTAACGCTAAACGTCGAAAACAGGATTCCATTATCGCTGAAATTGGAGCTGACAGCTTACGACGAAAACCACAATGAACTGTTTACAGCCGAATCCGGAAGCATTGCTGCTGCCAATCCGATCGATCCTGTCACCGGATTTGCCACTGCCGCTCAACACACTTCGACTGAAATTTCACTGACATCAGACCAAATCAACAAATTAAAAGATACCAAAACCTTCAAGGCAACCTTTATCATTACATCCAACAACCTGGCTTCTTTTGTCACCGTTCAACCTTCTGATTACATCAGCTTTAAAATCGGTGCCAAAACGGAAGGCGGCGTTCAGATAGACCTTGATAAAAACTCATCCAACTAACAAATCAACAAGAGCCTAATTATG
>JAUZOU010000481.1 GCA_030706285.1 Bacteroidota bacterium | reverse complement strand
TCCTTATTCTCACGCTCTTTTTTTTCTTGCCTGAAGCAAATCATTGCCAATAGCTGCAGCAATCAGCAAGAATAGCACAACAGCAGCAATAACGGAAATCGTTTCTGAACGATAGAACGATTTCGGTTCAAACCGGAACTCTATGGTATGCTTCCCGGCAGGAACCACCATAGCACGCAGAATATAATTGGCTCTGAAATGCGGTACTTCCTTCCCATCTATCGTCGCTTGCCATCCATCGGCATAATAGATTTCAGAAAAAACAGCCAGTTGCTCTTTCGTCGTATTGGTTTGATAGCTCAGCTTATTCGGAGCATAGGATATCAACTTTATGGTTGAGGTGGTATCCTTGACAAACTTCTTTCCAGCCAGCTGAGATTCAAACCGCTTGTCGACAACCAACTCGTTGGCCGGATTCATCGTACCGATCGCCGTAATTTCTTCATCGGCATTGTTGACCACCCGGAAACCACCGACAAACCAAGCTGCACCCAAAGCGCCCGGATTTTGTTGAACGACAGGTTGCTTATTTTGATCCGGAACAATGACATAACGGGCATTCAGCATATCGAGCACCGGCATATTGATAGAGGTGGCGAAGTATCGATCTATAATATCCTGATAACGACGCAGTTTCGCGGCGTGGTAACCGCCAACCGAACGATGGTAATAAGACGTACTGGCATCCTGGAAAGGACTTACCGTCAAATTCAGAACCCGATAACCCAGTGTTTTATCTTGCATTATCTGTTTGTCTGCGGCTGTAGGCTCAAAAGGAATCCTGGTGTCCTGCTTTCTGACAAAGTTACTATCATTCAGATACCGTTTGTCGACCGACCACATATCAGCCAATACAAGCACGCAAACGAAACTGAGGAACAAACCCTTGCCCATCTTCTTTGCCTGATACATCCAAACAGCGAACAAACCAAGAACAATGATGATGACTGAACGGATGGCATCAGCTTTTAGAATCGCAACACGTGCCGATTCCAATCCGGCCATATACAAATCGAGCTGACCTTTGGCGCCCGGATTTTGCTGCAACATCTGATTGAACTGATCCATTTCCTTCAAGCTGAAGAAATTGAAAAACAGTCCCGGGAAGAGCCAGAACAATAACGCCAGACCTCCCGTTAAACCGGCACTAATCCAGAAAGCGTTGATTTTCTCTTTGACCAACTGAGGCTTTTTAATCAGTTCAACCAATGCTAATACAGCCAATATGGGAATACAGATTTCAGCAATAACCAATATGGATGAAACAGCCCTGAACTTACTGTATAATGGGAAATAATCCAGGAAAAAATTCGTTAACGGCATAAAGTTTTTGCCCCAGGCAAGCAAGACGGACAAAACGGTTGAGGCCAGTAAAGCCCATTTAAAACCGCCTTCTACGATAAAGAGCCCGAAAATAAACAAGAATAGCACAAAAGCACCGACATATACCGGTCCACTGGTGAAAGGCTGATCACCCCAATAACGGTCACTGTTGGCGACTGTACTTTTGAACTGCGGATCCACATTTTTCAACACATCCTGTTTATCTCCGATGGGTGCATTGCCTCCACCTTTGACATCCGGAATCAGCAATGAAAAAGTCTCAGCCACCCCGTAACTCCAGTCTGTCGCATAGCTTTTGTCAAGGCCTTCCGATTTTGACTTATTTTCAGGATTGGCTGTCAATTCGGACTTTCCGCGAATCGTTTCTTTTGAATATTGAGCCGTATAATAAAGGCTGGTGAAATTCACTCCGACGGCAACGATGGTGCCTAACAGCAAGGCTCCGGTTGCCTTGGAAAAACGGAGGATCCCTTTTTTCCTGATCGTATCGATCAGGATGTAAATCAAGTAGGGCAACCCGATAAACACAAAGAAATAATACGTCATCTGAAGATGGTTGGCAAGCAACTGCAACGTAAAAAAGAGTGCATAAACGGCCGCTCCTTTTATGTAGTTGCCCCTATAGGCCCAAATGACACCGGCAAATGTCGGAGGAATTAATCCTAAGGCCCAGACCTTCCAAATATGACCTGCGGTAATGATGATCAGGAAATAAGACGAGAAGGCAAACATAATGCCACCAATCATGCCTAACCAAGGATTGACCTTGAGTGCACACATCAGGATAAAAAAACCGATCATGTATAAAAACAGGTAGGATGCCGGTGCAGGCAGCCCTCCTTCAAATATCCGCCGGATATTCATCAGCGAGAACGTTTTGTAGCTCGGGGAGATCTGATATGTCGGCATTCCACCGAACATACTGCCCGTCCAAAGTGATTTTTCACCGGTTGCTTTTTGAAAGTTGCTGACTTCTTGATTCATCCCGATGCCATTACGACTATCCTGTTGGAATAGCTGCTGTCCTTCAATAGCAGGAGAACAATAGATCAACGAAATGGCATAAAAAACCAGGATTGCCACCATGTAGGGCAAAAAATCTTTCTTAAAATCCAGTTTTTTAAACATGATATTCGATTTTGATATATGTGTTTAGTACCTGTA
>JAUZOU010000480.1 GCA_030706285.1 Bacteroidota bacterium | reverse complement strand
TGCGAGGACTTGAAAGATGGCCTGATTGGCCGTAACAGCCGATGTAGACTGGTGCTGTAACACTGCCTGAACCTTGAGGTTTGAGCTGGCCGTCATAGGTGGTTCCTGACTTGAGGAGCAAACTGTCACCGGGCCCCAGGACGATGGTATTCGCATTGGTTAAGGTTTGCCAGGCCTTCTTCGGGCTGTTTCCAGTGTTCGAATCAAGGCCTCGTTCAGCGTCAATATACCAGTTTTTGGCAGTCAGATCTTGGCTTGATACTATTATTACGCCTATTATCAGTAGCTTTCGTATGTATTGGCTCATGTTGCTTCGATTTTTCCATTAAAATTAGACAAAACTAATTCAATTTAGTTTGAATTCCTGTGGCTTAGTTACTTGATTAATGTTCCATTCTCTTGAATCAATGCATTTCTTGGAGCAGAATGGTTGATTTACGCTGTTTGTTTATTACTTTTGCGATGTACTAAACTTGTAAGAATTATGAAAAAGCAATTGACCATCGCGTTGGTAGCTCACGATCATCGGAAAGCGGACCTTGTGGAATGGGCTGTTTTTAACGCCGATTTTCTCTCAAAACACAAATTAGTCTGTACAGGAACGACAGGCAATTTGGTGAAGGAAGCTTTTGAAAAGAAAGGTGTTAAGGCTGATGTAACCTGTATGCATTCAGGCCCTCTTGGAGGCGATGCAGAAATAGCCGCGCTTGTCGTCTGCAAAAAAGTGGATATGGCTGTTTTTCTGATTGATGACTTAAATGCACAGCCTCATGAAGCTGATATCCAAATGTTGCTCCGTCAATGCAGGGTGCACAATGTCCCCATTGCTTGTAATCGATACAGTGCTGATTTGATGATAACCAGTACGCTTTGGGACAAAGATGATTATGTTCCGACTGAACCGAAATATGTCGAATTCAAACGCCGGAGAAAATAGACTGAAATACAACGTTAGAAACAGAAGGGTGCCTTATAAATGAATTAAGGCACTTTTTTTTGCTTGTCACGCATAGCGCGTCATATTGAAAAATGTAACCGGGTGTTCGAACGCTGTTCCGTCTGCCTGTCAGTGTTTTATCATGAGTATTCAGTCAAGTGTAAACCTGTCTGCATCTTGCCATACCGGAAATTTGGTGCGGAAATGCCGTAAGGATTCCAGGTCGATGTCGAGGGTTTGTATCTGGACCGTATCGTTTTCCATGGACGACAGGATGGTCCCATAGGCATTGATAAGTCTGGAATCGCCGGTATAATGCAGGTTGAGTCCATCCGTTCCTACCCGGTTTACACCACAGACATATGCCATGTTCTCAATGGCTCTGGCTGTCAGCAAACTTTCCCAGGCTTGGCGCCTCGGCTCCGGCCAATTGGCGACAACCAGCAGCAGGTCATAGCCGTTGTTTACATTGCGTGTCCAAACCGGAAACCTGAGGTCATAACAGATCGTCAGGCAGATGTGCCATCCCAGATACGAAACGATGGTTTGAACGGTTCCAGCCTGGTAATAAGTGTTTTCAGCTCCCATGCTGAACAGATGTTTCTTGTTGTAGAATTCTTTTTTCCCGTCAGGGTGGATAAAGAACCCACGGTTGAAACAGGGTGTGGTTTGTGGGACCGGTTCACCGGTTGCGTTTCCGTTTCCAATGAAACTGCCGGCGATGGCAAAACCGTAGCTGACAGCCATCCGGCTCATGGCAGTCATACTTTCTCCATCGTCCGGTTCAGCCAGTTCAGCCGCTTTCATAGTAAAACCGGTCGTACACATTTCCGGCAAGACCACCAGGTCTGTTTTACCGGACAGTCCAGACAACAAACTGTCATAATACATCAGGTTGGCCGGTTTATGCTCCCAGATGATGTCATTCTGAACTAGGGTGATTCTCATGATATGGCTGAATGGATGGATCAATCTCCTGTACTGAAGTTTTCCGGATGTTTGGCCCCGGCGCCCCTGAATTTTTCCTGAACGGCCTTGATATCTGCCGCTTCGTCGCCGGTCGGCTGGAATACCTCGAACAGGCTCATTTCTTTTTTGGCATAATCAATCTTGACCAACACGATCGGTACGTTTGCCTTGAGTGCAATGTGGTAAAATCCTTTCTTCCACTTCGGATTCCGTTTGCGTGTCCCTTCTGGCGTGATGGCCATGTTAAAGACATCCCTGGAGCTGTAGAGATCAGCAATTTGATCGGTAAAATGGCTCGCTTTTTTACGATCTACAGGAATACCGCCCAACTTGAGCAATAGCCAGCCGATAGGGCCCTTCATCCATTCTTTCTTGATCACAAAATTGGCTTTACGGCCGATGGCGGTATAACCGAGTTCACCCATCAGAAAGTCCAGGTTGCTCGTGTGAGGAGCGACCACCAGGATGCTTTTCTTAAAGTCTGGTACATTGGCGACGCATGTCCAGCCTAACAGCTTTAAAATGAGTTTGGCAAGTTTCTGCATAATCTATGGTTTGTTAGCGGCAAAGATACGTTTTTTTGAAAATCCATATTGAAAAATAGCTATCTTTGCT
>JAUZOU010000048.1 GCA_030706285.1 Bacteroidota bacterium | reverse complement strand
TTCAGTGCTCAACAAGGCATCCAGCCCTCTGCCTAATGCATTTTTTTTAACCATATCACGAAATTTGATGCACGCGGATCCGTGCCTTGTTTATTGCTTGTTTTTCTGTATGATTTCCAGCGCCAGCTGCATATAATCGATAGATCCTTTGGAATCGGCATCGAATAAAAGGACCGGCGTTCCAAAACTTGGAGCTTCACTCAGTTTGACATTTCGTTGAATACAGGTCTTGAAAACCAGATCCTGGAAATGACGTCTGACTTCATCCGCTACCTGGCGGGCATGTCTGAGACGGGAATCATACATGGTCAGCAGGAAACCTTCAATTTCCAGACCCTGATTCAGTTTTGTCTTGATGATCTTGATGGTGTTCAACAGCTTGCTGATGCCTTCAAGTGCGAAATATTCGCATTGCACGGGAATGATGACGGAGTCGGCTGCTGTTAGTGCGTTAACGGTAATCAGACCAAGAGAAGGAGAACAATCGATGAGAATGAAATCGTATGCCGCTTTCAGGGGGGTCAACACCTTTGCCATAATTTTTTCACGGTCATCCATATTGATCATTTCCAATTCGGCGCCAACCAGGTCAATATGAGAAGGTAATATCTTCAAATTTTCCAATTCTGTATTCAAAATGGCTTTTTCCGGGCTTTCCTGGTTGATCAGGCACTCGTAAATGGTTGATTCGAGCGTTTTGACATCGATACCGAGACCGGATGACGAATTAGCCTGTGGATCGGCATCGACAATCAGTACCTTTTTCTCCTGAACAGCCAGTGATGCTGCCAGATTGATGGAAGTGGTTGTCTTGCCCACGCCGCCTTTTTGATTTGCAATTGCAATTATTTTTCCCATTATTGCTTGAATTTCTATTTGACATTGATTCAAAAAGGACGATTCACCCCTTTAAAAATCAATATGCAAAGATATTGAAAAATTTGGATAGGGCGACAGCGGATGACGTTGCGTTGTCAACAGAAAATCATATAGTATGTTAACAACCGGTTGAAAATGCATTGGAAACCCTTCAAGCTTTATGAAAATTTCCAGTGCCAATCGGTGATCTGATCGCGTTGCCATTTCACCGGAAATTCTTCCGGTCTGGTCGCTAAACGGGCTTACCCGATTGCATTATCGGGGGATTTTTGTACATTTGTTTTTATTATAGCTTTCAAATGGGAAAAAGGCCTTTAATTTTGATATCCAATGATGATGGGTATGCGGCGCCAGGTATCCGGTTCCTGACCGAGACCTTGCGCCAATTGGGTGACATCGTGCTGGTGGCGCCTGATGCAGGGCGTTCCGGTATGTCTACTGCCATCACCGTAAGAACACCTCTCTTCCTGAAATTGATCGAAGAAGAGCCTGGCCTGAAAATCTACAAAAGCAACGGAACGCCTGTGGATTGTGTCAAGCTGGCTTTGAATCAACTGACAAATGGACGCAAACCGGATGTCGTGATTTCGGGCATCAACCACGGTACCAATTCTTCCGTCGCCATTCATTATTCCGGGACACTTGGAGCTGTGATCGAAGCCTGTATTAATGGAATTCCTGCTGTTGGCTTCTCTCTGGACGATCATACGATGGAAGCTGATTTTGAGCCGTCGCGTCCCTATATTCTTAAAATAACGGAAAATGTACTCCACCATGGATTGCCATTGGGCTGCTGCCTGAATGTGAACATCCCTGGCACGCCTGAACTGAAGGGTATTCGTTTGTGCCGTCAGGCGCGTGGTCGTTGGGTAGAGGAATTCGACAAACGGAGTCATCCGAATGGAGGCACCTATTATTGGCTCACGGGCAATTTCCACAACGATGAACCGGACGCTTTGGATACGGACATGTATGCCATGCGTGAAGGGTTTGTGTCTGTCGTACCTTCACAAGTCGATATGACAGCGTTTAACCTGATTGATCAGATGAAAGACTGGGATTTATGAAATATTTTCTGGTAGCCGGTGAGGCTTCGGGCGATTTGCATGCCTCCAATCTGATGCGTGAATTACAGAAGCTGGATGCCGCAGCTGAATTCCGTTTTTTCGGAGGAGACAAGATGGCGTCCGTTGGCGGCCAGCTGGTGAGACATTACAGGGATATGGCATTCATGGGAGTTGTGGCAGTGGTTATGCATGCACGCACCATTTTGAAAAATATGGCCCTGTGCAAGCAGGAAATCAGCTCTTGGAAACCGGATGTGTTGATTCTGGTCGATTATGCCAGTTTTAATCTGAAAATCGCCGAGTTTGTCAAAACGAACCTTCCATCATTGCCGGTGCACTTCTACATTTCTCCGAAAATCTGGGCCTGGAAGGAATTTCGCATTAAGGCCTTTAAAAAATACATTGACAGGATGTATGTCATCTTGCCGTTTGAACCGGCTTTTTTTGACAAACATCACTTTGCGGTTTCTTATGTCGGCAATCCCTGTGTGGATAGTGTGTCGGCCTTTCGTGCCAATCATCCAATGGATGAGCCGTTGTTCCGTGCCCGTTACGGGTTGGATGAACGGCCGGTGCTGGCTGTTTTGCCAGGAAGCCGGAAGGGGGAAATCAAAGGAAATTTACCGTTGATGCTGAACGTCGCTTCGGAATATCCCGGTTTTCAGGTTGTCGTGGCCGGCTCTCCTGGATTGGATGAATTATTTTACAAACCGTTGATGCCTCCTGGAACCCGGTTGTTGTTTGGGGAGACGTATGCGTTGCTGGAAATTGCCTATGCAGCGTTGGTAACGTCTGGTACAGCAACATTGGAAACAGGGTTGTTTGCTACGCCGCAGGTTGTTTGCTATGCCTTCAAAGGGGGCTATCTGGCCAATTGGGTGTTCCGGCATTTTATGCATGTGCCCTTTATTTCGCTGGTCAATTTGATTGCCGGCCGGGCTGTGGTGCCGGAGCTGATGGGTGGTTTGTTTACCAAAATTCATCTGAAAACTGCGTTGGAACCTTTGCTGGCAGAGACAGCCGAAAGAACTGCCATGCTGGATGGCTACCGGGACGTTCAGCAATTGCTGGGGGCACCTGGAGCTGCGGAGCGGACGGCTAAACTGATTTACAGTTCTTTATAAGTGCTTTTCCCAATAATGCATCACCGGTTGACACTCGTCAAAACCGATTTGATGGTATAATGACTGAGCAACCGGATTGTCTGATCTGACTTCCAGCGTCAGTTTACAATAATTCTGTTGACGGGCCAGGGCGACTAGTTTTTCTAGAAGCGCCCGGCCGAGGTGTTTTCCTCTGAACTCGTCCAGCACAAACACATCGTGAATATACAGGTAGGGCTTTAGCTTAAATGTAGAATAGTTGACGAAGCAGGTCGTCATTCCGGCGTATAATCCTTGATACAGCACAAATAGCACCATGGCTGTCGGATGATTGGAAAGCCCTTCAATCAGCTGACGTTGCTGTTGTTCGTCATGAGGCTGGCAGTCTCCCATTGGATCGCTCATGTAACTGTTCAATAAGTTGTTCAGCGCTTTTTGGTGAGCCGGTTGATTAAAATCGCAAATTTCAAATGAGATAGGGTTCATGAGTTGAGCGGTGATTTATCCATAGTTTCTAGATGAACAACGCGTTGCGGGAAGGGCAGATCAATGCCCTCCGTTTCAAAAGCTTCCTTCAGCCGTTTACGGAGTTCGCCGGCTACACTCCATTGATCCATCGGTTTGGTTGTTCCGATCACCTTGATGCTCACGGACGAATCATCAAACGATTCGATCCTGAGGAAAGACGGCGCTTCAAGAATAGCCTCTTTCCAGTCTTTATCCTCAGCCAACTGCCGGCCAACGGTGTTGATCACTGCTTTCACATGATCGATGTTGGTTTGGTAAGCTACTCCAATGTTCATGTTGATTTTTGCAAATTGTTTGGTCCTGTTGGAAACCATCTTGATTTCACCGTGTGGTATATGATGGACGGTACCGTCTGCGTCCCGTAGGGTCGTGACACGTAAGGTTATATCCTCAACGGTGCCTGTGATGCCGCTAATGGTAACAACGTCCCCGATGCGGTACTGATTTTCAAAGATGATAAAAAAGCCGGTGATGACATCACGCACGAGATATTGGCCACCAAAACCGATGGCAACGCCGACGATGCCGGCACTGGTCAGGATAGGACCCATTTTGACGCCGAATTCCTGTAAAATCATCATGGCGGCAATGACAACGATGAGGGTGTGGATGGTCCAGTTATACACATGAGCGATGGTACCCAGGCGTTTCATTTCGCCATCGTTCAGGTTGATCCGGTCACTCTTGCCGGCCGCATGTGTCAACTGGTTGACGAACCGTTTCGAAAGAAGTCTCAGAAACCAGGCTACAATAATGATGAGAACGATGTGTAATCCTTGGTTTAACCCCCAGGTGATCAGCTTTTCCACCCAGACTGAAATTGATAAGTCTTCTGCCATATGTCGTTGAATAGATTGAGCTGCAAAAATAAGTTTTTTAGCCGGTGATGCCAAAAAAGGGGATCGAACACCCGTTAATAAATACTACATTTGTTCAGATGAACCGAATGTTTTTATGCGACGAACGCAGAGACAGTGTTTGCTCCGGCCAGGCCGGGCAATCGTAAGCATTCACAAACGAAAGATCGACTATGAAATGGACATGGCTTGCAGGCGGTTGCCTGATGATGGCGTTACTGTCATTTACCGTTTCCCAGAAAAAGATCCGGCTGTTTATTGCCGGCGATTCGACGGCTCAGGGGTATGACACGACCAAAACGCTTCAACGCGGTTGGGGACAATACCTGGCGTCATACTTCAACGACAATGTCCGGGTTGTCAACCTGGCCAAGGCCGGACGAAGTTCTGGATCCTATCTCAACGAAGGACGCTGGGACTCACTGATCTGCCAGGTCAGGAAGGGCGATTACGTCTTGATTCAGTTTGGACATAATGATACATCGACCAATCCGGAACGTCATGTGGTGCCGGATCAATATCAGAAAAACCTGATGCGTTTCTGTGAGGAGGTCAGAGCTAAGAAGGCGCATCCGGTCATCGTGACCTCCATCGTCATGCGTGAGTTTGAAAACGGACAGCTGATCGCGAAACGTCCGCATTTTGCCGAGTATGTGGAACTGGCCAGAATAGCGGCCAAAGCAGCCGGCGTTCCGTTGATCGATCTGAACCGGCAGACGACAGAACTGGTCCGTTCAATGGGCGATGAGGCATCAAAGACCTTATACTTTTGGGTAAAGCCTGGTGAAGGCCCGAATCCGGATGAATCCAAACAGGATGATACACATTTGCGCCAGAAAGGGGCTGTCATTTATGCCGGATTTGTTGCCCAGAGCATCCGTGAACAGCACATCAAACCGTTGGCCGGCTATCTCAGATAAGTATAACCACCTGCCAGTTTTCAAACATAATTTGAAGCTGGTTCAGTAAGTTGGCTTTGCTGCCTGAAACCACTATAATGACGGGCAATTTTTAAATGATGAAACCATGATCAAACATTCCGTTCGTTACTTATTTACAGGATTTCTGCTCTTTTCGTTGATGACCAGCCATATAGTCAACGCCTCTCTCCATTTACCGAACGTTCTTTCTTCAAATATGGTTCTTCAGCGGGATAAACCGGTGGCTATTTGGGGAACCGCCGATCCCGGCATTCCGGTACATGTCCGGTTTGCCGGACAAGACAAATCGGTTACGACCTCGCCGGATGGAAAGTGGTTGGTGACTCTCGATGCCATGCCGGCGTCCTTTGAACCGCGCGATATGGCCATTTTGGCCGGCAAGGATACGACACTCACCAACATTCTGGTCGGAGAGGTCTGGCTGTGTGGCGGTCAGTCGAATATGGAATACCCCATGCGGATTGGGCTGAAGAAATACAAGGCTCCGAAAAGAGGCGCCGATTTGGCCGATACTGAGTGGAAAAGTGGTGGTAACACCCATATCCGGTTGTTACGGATTGAAAAAAAGAACAGTTTGCCAGATTGTACGACCAATGGATGGACCGCCTGTGCCGACAGTACGTTGGCGCCGTTTTCGGCTGCCGGTTATTATTTCGGCAAGCATTTGCAGGAAGTGCTGAACGTACCTGTCGGGCTCATCAGCTCGAACTGGGGTGGCAGCCGGATAGAACGCTGGACGCCGGCCTCGGCGTATGAACAATCTCCGCTGTTTGCAGCTGAAGCTGCGCGGAAACCGGTATACATCGATCAAATTGATGCCGGACTGCATTACAACAGCATGATCGCACCGCTGGCACCGTATACATTGAGAGGGTTTATCTGGTACCAGGGCGAATCGAATGCGATGATTCATGATGCCAACTATGCGGAAAAAACTCAATTGTTGTTGAATGCCTGGCGGACAGCCTTTCAAAACCCGGACGCCCCGTTTTATTATGTCCAGATTGCCCCGTATTATTATACCAAACGGAAAGATAAACTGGCTCATACACCGGAAACTATGGCCGAATTTTGCGAGTTGCAGACGAAATGCCTGTCCATACCCGGTACAGGCCAGGCTATCGTGACAGACCTGGTAGACGATCCGTCCAACATTCATCCTTCCTACAAATGGGAGGTCGGTCGTCGTCTGTCTTTGTGGGCGTTGGCCAGAACTTACGGCCAGCAAGGGCTGGTTTATTCGGGGCCTCAGTACAAAGCTATGAAAGTGAAAGGGATCCGTCTGGAACTGACATTCGACTATGTTGGCAATGGACTCGTTGCCGGTCGCCACAACGCGGAAACCAATGCGTTTGAAGTCGTTTCAGACGCGCCTCTGACCTGGTTTGAAGTGGCCGGAAAGGATGGTGTGTTTCATGCTGCCGTTGCCATGATCCGCGGGGATAAGGTACTTGTTTCCTGTCCGGAAGTGAAAAAGCCTGTTCAGGTACGTTTTGCCTGGAATGAAACGGCCATGCCCAACTTGTTTAACCGGGAAGGCCTGCCGGCTGTTCCTTTTCGCGCCTCCAAACGCTGAAGAATGATGGAAGTTGATTCCGGTTGTTTCCTTCAGCGGCCTTTTTTGCCAGGGCCCATGGACAGACACGCTGCATGGGTCCGGTCAACTTTGGCATTGAAGGAGTTGGACAAAAAAAATCGTGATTAAATGGCCTTGAAAAAAAACGAATTCACAAACAAAAGTGTATTTTTGCACTAGCTCTCAAGATAGAGCCTAGTTTTGTTTATAAGGTATTTAATTACAAATGGAAAATTTGAATTGGTCTGAACTGTCGTTCGGGTATATGCCGACCGATTATAACATCCGTTGCTATTACAGGAATGGTAAATGGGGTGAGTTGGAGATTTCGACCTCCGAAAACATAACGATGCACATGGCTGCCACTTGTCTGCATTACGGTCAAGAGGTTTTTGAAGGTCTGAAAGCGTTTAGGGGACCGGACGGAAAAATCCGTGTTTTTCGTATGGACGAAAATGCCAGCCGGATGCAACGCTCTGCTGAATTGATTTTGATGCAGCCTTTCCCGGTTGACAAATTTGAAGAAGCTGTCAGGAAAGTGGTCAAATTGAACGAACGTTTTGTCCCGCCCTATGAATCCGGGGCATCTCTTTACATCCGTCCGTTATTAATAGGGACAGGCCCTAAGGTTGGCGTTCAGCCGTCCGATGAATATCTGTTCGCATTGTTTGTTACACCGGTCGGCCCTTATTTCAAGACTGGGTTCAAACCGTCAAAAGTTATTATTCTGCGTGATTTTGACCGGGCCGCACCTCATGGAACCGGTACCATCAAATGTGGCGGAAATTATGCTGCTAGCCTCCAGTCCGGACAGATTGCCCATGACAAAGGTTATTCCATGGTGGTTTATCTGGATGCCAAAGAAAAGAAGTACATTGATGAATGCGGTGCTGCCAATTTCTTTATGATTAAGGGAAATACCTATCTGACGCCTGAATCCACCTCTATTTTGCCATCTATCACCAACAAGAGCCTGATTCAGTTGGCCAAGGATATGGGTATGAAGGTGGAACGTCGCCCGATTGCGCTGTCTGAAATATCGACATTTGATGAAATCGGAGCTTGTGGTACGGCCGCTGTCATTTCTCCGATCGGACAAATTGATGACGGAGATACGGGTGAAAGTTACATCATCTCCAAAGATGGCGAGCCAGGGAAAGTTTCGGCGAAACTCTACCATGCACTGAGAGCCATTCAGTACGGCGAAGTGCCTGACCCTCACGGTTGGACAACCATCATTGAATAGGAGCCGGATTGGCTGACCATCTACATGAAGAAGCTGTTTTTCTTGTCCTTCATAGCCTGCCTGCCATTGACGGTTTTAGCCCAATCGATCGACTGGACGGTGGGCTTGATGAATTTTTTTGACAATACAGAGTTTGAAGGAAGCAGTTACCAGCATCCGCAAACCATGGGCGGATTGCGCATTGCTCCAACCGTCGGATTGAAGCTGGATTCTATCCATCAGGTTTGTTTGGGCGTCAATGCCTTAAAGGAATTTGGGACAGATTCATTTTGGGATGGTGCTATCCTGACGGCTTATTACCAATATAATGCCAAACCGTTCCGTTTCATGATGGGTAGTTTTCCCAGAAAAGGACTGCTCGATGCGCTGCCTAAGGCGTTTTTTCAGGATTCCATCCAGTATTACCGTCCAAATATGACCGGGATATGGTGGCAATATCAAAAGAATAAGCTGGATGCCAGCCTTTTTCTGGATTGGACAGGCCGTAAAGCACTTGAGGTGCATGAGGCGTTTTTTGTCGGAGCCTTGTTGACCTATAAACCCTCTGTCTTCTTTGCCGAATGGCAGGGCCTTATGTTCCACCATGCCGCTAGCGGCATGCTGATCGGTGTTCATGAGAATTTTATCAATCATGCCGCTGTTGGTTTGGATCTGGCGCATTTAACGCCATTGGATTCCTTGACAGCCGATGTCGGTTACCTTGGTGGCTACTCACGGGATCGCAGGATGACCAGTGCATTTACCATCCGTCATGGTCTGCTGGCTGAATTGCAGGCGGAATGGCATCGCATCGGACTGGCTTCAACCACCTACATCGGTGCAGGGATGATGCCCGATTACAACATCAGGGGAACCACAACATACTGGGGAGATCCACTGTACCGTGGCACGTTTTATAACCGGACGGACCTGAGCTACCAGTTTTTCAAGTCAAAGAATGTCTCGCTGAAACTAATGTCTTCGCAGCATTTTACAGAAAATCATTGCTATGTGGAGCAGTCATTGATAGGCTGTTTTACGATAGGAAGAACGTTGGTCCATTGATTCTTGGCCCGTTAACCGGAATGCAGTCATTATGGGGAAAAACAAACTGAAGAAATTTAGTGATATGAGTGCCTGGCCTCATGTGTTTGAATGTGCACAATACGATGTTCAGGGCTTGGACCATCCGTTAAAAGGCCATTGGGGCGAGACAGTTTTTGGGAATGACCATCCTGTCGTGTTGGAACTTGGCTGCGGAAAGGGCGAGTATACTGTGGCTCTGGCTCAGCTTTATCCAGAAATCAATGTCATCGGCATAGACATAAAAGGAGCCCGTATGTGGACAGGAGCCAGGGAAGTTCAGGAAAAAGAATTGAAGAATGCCGTTTTTCTGCGGACGCACATTGAATTTATCACCCGCTTTTTTGCTCCCGGAGAAGTCTCCGAAATTTGGCTGACATTTCCGGATCCGCAAATGAAAAAGATTGGAAAGCGCCTCACGGCTACTCGTTTCATGCACGACTATCAACAGTTTCTCAAACCAGGCGGTAAAGTTCACCTGAAAACAGATAGCCGGTTTATGTACCAGTATACCTGCGAAATGATCAAAACCAATCAGCTGCCGGTGATCATCAGCACCGATGACTTGTATCATTGTGGCTGGGCAGACAAGCTTCTGTCCATTCAGACTTTTTACGAGAAACAGTGGCTGTTGCGAGGACTGACAATCAAATATATTCAGTTTATGCTGCCGGAGCACATCGACTGGATGGAGCCGGAGGTGTTTATCGAACCGGATTCATACCGTAGTTTCGGACGCAGCGCCAGAAATCTGGCAACCATACAAACAGAATAAATCATGACACTCTATCCAAAATTGATCAAGGACGCGCTGACGAACGTGCGCTATCCGGGCACCGGGAAGGATCTTGTTTCTTCCGGGATGTTGGAGGATTCTATCCGCATCGACGGCATCAAGGTTACTTTTACTCTGAAGTTTGAAAAGCCGAACGATCCATTCATCAAGTCGGTTGTCAAAGCCGCTGAAACAGCGATCCATACCTATATCGATGAACAGGTGGAAGTGACTGTCAACGTTCAGACCAGGCAGTTGGAACGTCCTGAACCGGATAAATTGTTGCCTCAGGTTAAAAATATTCTTGCCATTTCTTCGGGAAAGGGTGGGGTAGGTAAGTCGACCATTTCGTCGAATCTGGCTGTGGCACTGGCTTCTAAAGGCTATAAGGTCGGATTGTTGGATGCTGATATATTCGGGCCTTCCATTCCCAAAATGTTTGGTTTGGAAGAAGCGAGGCCCCGTGTGGAGCATATTGGAGGTCGTGATTTGATCATCCCGGAAGAACGTTATGGCGTCAAGATCTTGTCCATCGGTTTTTTTGTCGATAAGGACAATGCCGTAGTCTGGCGGGGTGGCATGGCATCAAATGCACTGAAGCAGCTGATCGCCGATGCCAATTGGGGTGAGTTGGATTATTTTCTGATAGACCTGCCTCCCGGCACCAGTGACATTCATTTGACGTTGGTCCAGACATTATCTGTTACAGGTGCCATTGTAGTGAGTACGCCGCAACAGGTTGCTTTGGCTGATGCCAGAAAGGGAATCAGCATGTTTACAAACGACAAGATCAATGTACCGGTGCTTGGACTGGTTGAAAACATGTCCTGGTTTACACCAGCCGAATTACCTCAAAACAAATATTATCTGTTTGGCAAGGAGGGGTGCCGTCAGCTGGCTGAAGAACTGAATATTCCATTGCTGGGCCAGATCCCGATCGTTCAACGTATCTGTGAAGGCGGCGATATCGGAGAGCCTGTTGTATTGCAGGCGGACAGCCTTACCGGAATGGCTTTTGCAGAGTTGGCTTCGAAGGTTGTGGAACAAACGGAACTTCGTAATGCCAATCAGACTCAGACTCAACGAGTGATTGTGAAAGGACATTGACCGTTTGCCGAAGCCTTCTTTAATGGTTGAATTCCCCGCCGCTTGCGGTGGACTCAGGGTCTAGGAATTGCCCTGGGGTTTATACCTTTTATTTTTACAGAGTATTCGATTTTGGTTGCAATTTGTTATGTATCTTCGGCCCACCATGAAAATTTGTCGAGCGATTAGAAAACTTAGAAAGGTGGGCGGTTTTTGGCTGTTGGGGAGTATGGCTGTTGCGACGGCCAAGGCTGAAATTCCGCAATGGTGGCAGGAGGTACACAACTGGGATGGTCTTTCGGACTGGACCATTTACATGAATTATACGGCCGGCTATTTCGGTCCGAATGCGCTGCCTGTTCCGGAACTGATGGACGGACGCATTCCGCAGAAACATGCCGCTGAATTTTCGACCGATATATTCTGGGGCTATGGTGATCAGACTCAGAGTCTTTCGACACGATGGACGTATGTGCTGGTCCCTGGCCGGATCGCTTTATCCACATGGGGTGTCATTGGTGAACATTACAGGACGACGCTGGCCGTACGCGACCAACGGGCTTCTCTGGACAAAGATCCTCAGGGCATCGAGTGGCTGGGTGATTTTTATGTGGCTACTCAATGCCGGTTGATGCAGGAAGATCTCTGCAGACCGGATCTGATGCTTGAAATTGTTCTGAAAACAGCCTCGAGCTTTAATGCTTCCAGTGCTCGTTTTGTGGATACTCCCGGTTATTATTTCAGCCTCAATGCCGGAAAATCGCTGCTGTTTCCAGACGCGTTTATCAAAGAACTCCGGTTTATCGGTGATATCGGTTTCTTCAGTTATGAAATGAACAGTTCCCGCCAGAACGATTCACCGCTTTACAGAGGTGGTATACAACTTCAATCGGGAAACTGGAGCCTGCTGAATAGTTTTGGCGGCTATGCCGGTTGGACAAACAAGGGTGACCGGCCATTTGTCCTGCGAAGCAAGCTCAATTATCAGAAAGGGGCTGTGCGGTATTTTATGCAGTACCAACATGCCTTGAACGATTACCCTTTTGAACGGTTGCAAACAGGTGTCAGTCTTGATTTTTAACTGATTGACAGACTATTGCACGATCTTCTTTCTGCGTTGCATTTAATTGTCATCATCCAATGTCATCATGCGTACCATTCTGACTGTTCTGGCTGTATCTTTGCTACTGGTTACCTCCTGTACCGGTAAACCGGAAAAGAGCCGGTCAGGTCCATTCTTTACGACTGAAATAACTGATTCAACCAGTAAATCCTTCAAATCGATGAAATTTCTGACACCTGAAGAAAGAGCCGTTATCCTGAATAAAGGAACGGAGAAACCGTTTAGCGGACGCTATGAGACCTTTTCGGAAAAAGGCACTTATCTGTGCAAACAATGTCATGCTCCGTTATACCGGTCGGAAGATAAG
>JAUZOU010000479.1 GCA_030706285.1 Bacteroidota bacterium | reverse complement strand
TGGCAGACATCTTAAAAGGAAACGCCAACCCGTCCGGAAAACTGGCTGTCACTTTCCCTGTCAACTATACAGATGTACCTTCATCAACCACTTTCCCGGGCGAACCGGCAGAAAATCCTATCACTTCATTCTACAATGACGGTATCTATGTCGGCTATCGTTACTACAGCACCTTTGGCGTGAAACCATCCTACGAATTCGGTTATGGGCTGTCATATACAACGTTCAGCTACTCCGGCTTGACGCTTCATAAAAATAGGACCGACACGACAGTTGAAGTCTCCGTAACCGTCCGGAACACCGGAAACTATCCCGGTAAGGAAGTGGTTCAACTGTACCTGAGTGCACCGCAAAACCAGATTGAAAAACCAGTCATCGAGTTAAAAGGTTTTGCAAAAACCAACTTGCTGAAGAAAGGGGAAAGCCAGACTGTGACTTTCAAGCTGGACAAGAGAGCGCTGTCTTCTTTCTGGAGCGGTAAAAGCGAATGGGTGGCTGATGCAGGCAACTATGTTGTCAAAATCGGTGCTTCATCAAGCGATATTCGTTTGCAAGATTCATTTGTATTAGATACGGATCTAACCGAAAAAGTCCATTATGCCATGCAGCCGACAACTTTTGTCAAAGAAATCAGCATCAAAGACAAAACAGACAAACGGTAACATAAAAATCCACCAGTCTACCTCTTAGAAATATGGTATCTATTTGATTGTATGATAGTTATAAAATACACAAGAGTGGATAACAATAGACGTCGGGAAAGTACTATTTTTGTTCTGTAATCGTCTAATACACCAATTTATGGAACAAAAATTTTGTCAGAGTTGCGGAATGCCGTTGACCGCCCCCGAACACTTCGGAACAAATAAAGATGGCAGCAAAAATGAGGACTATTGCGCTTACTGTTTCAAAGATGGCCAGTTCACCCAAGATCTGACCATGGATGAGATGATCCTACACTGCGCCCAGTTTGTTGAAGAATTCAACAAGGACAGCGAGCAGAAACTGACCAAAGAACAAGCGATCGAACAAATGAAGCAGTTCTTCCCTCAGTTAAAACGCTGGAAAAAACAATGATGTATGCCTTCAATCCAGTAAACCGGCATTCATTTCCAACGCGGTGAGCATGTAACAAACATATTACCAACGTTGTGGAATACTATTATCCCACTTTAACCACGGAATAGTCAGCATTGATTCCATGGTCAAGGTGGGATATCTTTTTAAAAGACCCGGATCGTTCCGGCATTCAGCAAGACAAAGCTGGTTCTTTACGATTCCTGCGAAAAAAATAGAGTATCAACCGAATTGATTTTATATTTGTGACGTTGTTACCTAAATCTAAAAATACGGTCAAAAACCATCCATGAAAAAAACAATCATCTTCCTGTTGATGGCTGTTACGTTGAATGCCTATGCCCAAATGCCCGAACGTACGCCTGCAAACATTGAGAAATACAAAAAAATCTGCCGGGAACACATTTATAAAGAAATGCACGGCATGTACCGCAAAGCCGGCGGATCATTAAAATACCCCTTTCTGGCACCTGGAAGCCATCAATATCTGGATATGCTGTGGGACTGGGACTCCTGGTTAAGTGACATCGCCCTGAGGCAAGTATTGCTTGAAAATGGCACTCCAAAAGACAACAACGAAGCCATTCCCTACGAAGAAGGTTGCGTTCTCAACTCGCTCACTTACGGAGGCATGGACGGGTGGATTCCCATCTGGATTGAACGAAACGCCCCTTCACGCAGCGAAATGCTCAGTAAAATCAATCCTTGGAAAAGCAACATGCACAAACCGACTCTAGCCCAACATGCCGCATTTATCATCCGCAACAACAACGGAGACGCAGAATGGCTGCGAGAGGATTTTTACACCCTCCAGGCTTTCGTCAGCAACTACCTCAATCACCATCAACACAAAGCAACAGGCCTGATGTACTGGGAAAACGATCAGGCTATCGGCGTGGACAACGACCCGAGTACCTTCTACCGTCCGGCGGAAAGTTCCGGTTCCATCTTTCTTAACGCCTTGATGTATAAGGAACTAATTTCCACTGCTTACATTGCCAATTGCCTTCATATGCCGGAGATTGCCGCACGGTATACGTCAGAGGCCATCAAACTGAAAAACGCAATTCGTGAGCACTGCTGGGATCCACGTGACGGTTTCTATTACAGCGTCGACCTGAACCTGTTACCTGTCACCAAGCCCGATATCGATTCGCTGAAACCCGGCCAGTTGTTTTTTCACGTCGGTCAACCACGCACCTACGATTGCCTGATCCAACGCATCAGCATTTGGAGTGGTTTTATGGCCATGTGGGCCGGTGTTGCTACCCAGGAACAAGCCAACGAAATGGTTCGGCGCCAGTTCCACGACACCACCTCGTTCAATGCCCCTGCCGGTATCCGCACCCTTTCTCCACTGGAAAAGATGTATGACCTGCGCGCCAGCGGTAATCCGTCTTCCTGGCTCGGCCCCATCTGGATAAACGCCAACTACCTCGTATTCAGAGGTCT
>JAUZOU010000478.1 GCA_030706285.1 Bacteroidota bacterium | reverse complement strand
GGAGGCCACCGATAAACGGAGTTTCCGATTTCTGCTATCCTACATCAAGCCCTACCGGTCTATGGTCAGACAACTGATATGGGGATTGTTGGCAGGATGCCTATTGCAGCTTCTGCTGCCATTTCTCACACAGGCTGTCGTCGATTATGGCATCAATGGCAATGATTTGTCGTTCATTCACCTGGTCCTGATCGCCCAGCTAATCCTGGTGTTGAGTTCAAGTTCGGTTGAATTCATCCGTGGCTGGATTCTCCTTCATTTGGGGACGCGCATCAATATAGACTTGATCTCGGATTTTCTCATCAAGCTGATGCGTTTGCCAATGGGCTATTTCGACAGCAAACTGACAGGAGACCTGATGCAACGCATCCAAGATCATAAACGGATCGAGGAGTTCTTGACCAATTCAAGTTTAACAACCTTATTTTCCGTTTTCAATGTCATCATTTTTGGTATTGTTCTGATTTGCTACAGCTGGAAAATTTTTGCTGTGTTTATCGTTGGCAGCCTACTCTATTTTCTTTGGATCAGGGCGTTTATGGACAAACGCAAAGAACTGGATTTCAGTTATTTTGAAAAGCAGTCGAAAAACCAGAGTAAACAAATCCAACTGATTACAGGCATGCAGGAAATCAAGCTCCATGGTTGCGAAAAGCAAAAGCGCTGGGAATGGGAACGTATACAAGCGTCTTTATTTCATGTTCGTATCAAAAGTATGGCCTTAAGACAATATCAGGATTCAGGGGCCGTACTGATCAATCAATCGAAAAATATCCTGACGACAGCTCTAGCAGCAAGCTTCGTCCTAAAAGGAGACATGTCCCTTGGCATGATGTTGTCTGTTCAATACATCATCGGACAGTTAAACACGCCCGTTGATCAGTTGATTAATTTTATGCGGTCCTGGCAGGATGCCAGACTTAGTCTCGACCGGCTTGGAGAAATACACAGCCAACCGGAAGAAGAAGATACAGCCCTGAAATGCAGCATTAACGAGGTACGGGATACTATCCAACTAAGCAAACTGGCTTTTTCTTACGATGGTGTCCATCAAGTATTGGAAAACATTGAACTGACAATACCGGAAGGCAAACAAACAGCCATCGTCGGAATGAGCGGTAGTGGAAAGACGACACTGATCAAACTGATGCTTGGTTATTATGCACCTGGTATGGGAGAAATCCAGGTAAACAAGCTTGCGCTGAATCAGTACCGTATGAAAGACTGGCGCGGTCTCTGCGGTATTGTCATGCAGGAAGGATACATCTTTTCAGACACCATTGCTGTCAACATCGCGCCTGGTGAAGAACACATCGATCCCGTCCGTTTGCAGGAAGCTGCCAGTACCGCCAATATCCATGACTTCATCATGTCTCTGCCGTTGGCTTACAATACAAACATCGGTCCAGAAGGCATGAACCTGAGCCAGGGACAAAAGCAGCGTATCCTGATAGCCAGAGCTGTCTATAAAAATCCAAGAGTGCTCTTTCTTGACGAGGCGACCAATGCACTGGATGCCAACAATGAACGCTGCATCATGGATAAGTTGCAACAATTTTTCAAGGGGCGTACCGTCGTCGTCGTTGCCCATAGGCTAAGCACTGTGCGCAGGGCTGATCAAATCGTCGTGATCGAAAAAGGCCGCATCGTAGAAAAAGGAACGCATGAAGCACTGCTTAGACTGCAGGGTGCTTATTATGAACTTGTTAAAAACCAGTTGGAATTATAATCTTATGAAACGAGCAAACCTGTACCAGGTACCCAAGCAGAGGAAAGTTTTAAGAAGCGAGTGCAGAGACGAAGTTTATTTCGGATATGCCGAGTCTCGCAAAACTTCTGTTCAAAATAAACAAAAATCCAGGCATGCGGCATTAGAGCTGTCCATAAACAAAAAAATGATAATCAGATGGAACCAATAGAACTTAAATCGCCGGAAATCAACGAATTGCTCTCCCGCCCGCCTAAAGGACTAATCCGCTGGGGAAGCAGTCTTTTGCTGGGCATCTTACTAATCGTTTTGGCTGGCAGTTGTTTATTCAGCTATCCGGAAGTCATCGAGGCAAAGGCATTTATTACAACAGCCAATCCTCCTGTATGGCTGACAGCACGTACAACAACCAGCATCAAAGAGCTCTATGCGCATAACCAGATGACGGTCAGGCAAGGTCAATTGATTGCTTTACTCAATAATACAGCAACAATCCAAGACATCAAATCCATGAAACAGTGGTTGTCAGATTCCACCTTATATCAACTTGATGCATTGGTCAAACAGCCTCAATTCTTTACACGCCATTTGAATGCCGGTGAACTTCAGTTGTACTGGACGGAAGTCGTTAACCGATTTACAGCATATTATGCAACGTCAACGATGGATCATTTCAACAGCAAAAAGCAGGCTTCGGCTATTGAGATTGGCATACTTGAAAACAATCTGGCTGTGCTTCGTAAAAAAGAGACGCGTCAAAAACAGGCACAGATTATCCAAAAGCAGTCGTATTCCCGCGACAACACGTTATTAAAAAAAGGCTTGATCGCCT
>JAUZOU010000477.1 GCA_030706285.1 Bacteroidota bacterium | reverse complement strand
TCATCTGAACCCTCACTGCCGAACCAACCGGTGTTGGCATTTAAGAAGAAAACTGTTTTAAAATTGGCCGTCGCATCCTGATTGGTATTCGTTACCGGTATCCATGTTGATCCACCATCCGTCGTTTTCAGAACGAGCCCGTTTTTGCCGACAACCCAACCATGGCTCAGATCCGTAAAACAAAGATCATTGGCTTTCCCGATATTGCTTGCCTGCAAAGACCAGGACTGTCCTCCGTTCGTGGTATGATAGATATTGGCCAGGTTCCCTTCGCTGATATCTGTCGATCCGATCATCCAACCATTGTTGGCGTCTACAAAATGATACGGCCCTCCGACAGCGTTACCGGCACTAGTTAGTTTAACCCAGTTTGTTCCTCCGTCTGTTGTCTTTAAGATGCTGAAATTATTATAAATGGCATTGTAGATTGAACACCAGCCATTTTTTTCATCGGTAAATTGTATCTGTAATCCCATATCTCCGCAAATTGTCCTGTCTCTCTGCAGAAGGGCGAATGAAAAGCCTCCGCTTCCATCCGTATTGGTCAGCACACAAAAATTTTTATCAATGCTCAAATAGCCCGTCCCATCATTGAAAGGGCCGAAACCACTTAAGTAACCATCAGATGTCAGGGAAAGCGAACCGGACTTTTCATCCATCGTGCTTTCATTGACAACCATATTACTAACGGTGTAACTACCGTCAGATTTTATGTAGAACGTGCCTTTTAACCAGCTGGAGAATGGTTCCTGGTCACTGATATTGTCGGCAACCACGGCATGCAGTTGCCAGCAACCTGTCATATCAGCCGTTGAATAATTGGTTCCTGTAACCCGTTTTTGGAAAACAAACAAATTATACGTTCCATCTGTTCCGGTTATTGTCAGAAAAATCGTATTCTTATCCGCGCTCATGAAGCCATTGGCATTCGATCCGGTCGAGGTCAATCCGGAAATGACACCTGTAGACGAAATGGATGCCTGTGTACTGATACTGGATGTTCCGTTTCCATTCTTCAAAATACCGGTCAGATTGCCTGAAGCATCTCCAGTCAGTGCAGCTGACAGCTTACCGGAAAGCTGGCCGGTCGAATTGCCAGCTGACAAACCTAATAACTGCCAATTCCCGGCCAGATCAGATGTATTATAGGTCTGGGAGCTAATTTGTTTTTGCATGATATATAAGGCCGGAGCATCATCGTTCTCATAGCCGGTTATGGCAATCAGGTTCTTGTCCGAACTCATAAATCCGACTTCGCTGTTCTCAACAGAGACCTTACCGGTGGAAGAAACGCCGATAGGCATAATTCGCGAAAATTGGTTTCCATCACTTTTGGTCCCATTGATTGACAACATTCCTTGAGAGACAGAACCGTCTGCAACGATCCAACAACTGGCAGACGTTGTTTTTTGGGGATTTTTGGCTGTCAAGGCATGAATCTTCCAATTCCCAACCAGGTTATCAGCTTGATAGGTTACAGGTTCAATATATTTTGGTAGTGCTAATTTAGTCCATGAGGTGCCTCCGTCAACCGTATGATAGATAACAGCTCCCTGTGCACAACTTGATAAAGACTCCTCATTGGTACCAGAAGAATAGTACGTTTTTATAGCCCAGCCATGTGACGTATTCACCCAGCTCATGCTTTTTGCGGGATCTGAAAGGTTTCCTGTCGTCTCATCCGGAAATGGATTGACAACAGCCCAGTTATTACCGGCGTCTGTGGTATGCAATAAGGCACCGCTATGACTGCAGGCGGCCCATCCTTCAGCTGAACTGACAAACTGAATTTTCCCTAACATGGCATTTTCTCCGGAGCCTAAGGGATTAACCTGAGTAACCCATTGTGCATGGGTTGATCCGGCACATAAAATCAATGTCAAGAAAAAAATGGAAACGAAACGATACGTGGTTTTCATAGATTTCAAGATTAAGATAAAATAGATGGGGGATAAAAAGAGAATGGCTACAGGACAAATATACACTCTTTTACATAAAAATCAATTGGTTATTAGTCTATTTTTCAAATTTGATTAACAAATCAAAAAAAAGTTTCCTACGGCCCTAACTGAGTCTCAACTTCTTTTCCTGGGTGTGTAACTACAAGTTCTGCATTGACCCTTGCCGTTTCTGCCGTGTTAGCTTCTTTTCCTGGGTGTGTAACTGGTATGCAACAATTCATGTGACTTATGACTGAGGGGAGCGCCCAAATAATCCCGGTACAACGTCATAATATCAGGATTCTCATGCGACTTTCGTAAGGTTTTGCCTTCATCTTCCCTGTAAATAGCTTCCAGCCTCAGCTGCCTGATGGCATCATTGACAGGACGTGGTTGCCCGCCTCCGCTGATACAACCGCCAGGGCATCCCATCACTTCGATGAAATGGTACGGACTTTTTCCATCCTGCAATTCATCCATCAGTTCTGCCGCACCTCTCAACCCGCTGGTAACAGCCACCTTGATGACCAGCCCATCCAGGTAATCAAATTCTGGCAGGGGATGGTCGATCGTCAGTTCGGCTGTTTTAATCCGGTTAAGC
>JAUZOU010000476.1 GCA_030706285.1 Bacteroidota bacterium | reverse complement strand
TTCTAAACCTGTTTTACTGACTGATACGTACTATCCGAGAATCGAGGTTGTTTTCGGTGGCGGTGACAGTTTCAGGGAAAGCCTGATCGTGGATGCGGATGAGTTTATCGGGGTAAAAAGCTTCAAGGCCAAGGGCAAACGACTCTCCACCTTTACAGTGGAGAAGATCCAGGAACTTGAACCTGTCCGGTTCCCGGAAGAACCGGCTGAATCAGCGTCCGTCAAGCCAGTGGAAATTGAGGAGGAGGAAGAAGAAGACGCTTCTGTTCAAAGCAATACAGACATTGAGGATGAAATCGCCGGCCAAATGAAGCTGTTTGATTGACAATAACGTGTTACCTGACGATTCAATTCAGTTCATCTTTTTTATAATAACAGAAAATACAGTCATTAAAACATAATACAGTATATAATGATTGAATCTACTGTATTTATTTAACGCGAGTGAATTTACGTTTTAGGCAAACCACCGGATCGTCATTTTCTTGAATCAGCCTGGCAAGTCATTCAAAAATTTAATTATCTTTGCAGACGCTTTTATTGCAGTATTTGCGCTTGTGGTGTAATTGGTAGCCACGCCAGACTTAGGATCTGGTGCCGTGAGGCGTGCAGGTTCGAGTCCTGTCAAGCGCACCCACCTCAGCCAGTCAGCAACCGGGTTTCAGATAGCATAACGTGCGATCATTCTGCCTATCCCGGAAAAGACATCGAAATGCCCCTTTATTTCAGCAGACACATCTTCCAACCAGACGGTATTCTGACCTTTCCTGCAAACAATCTTGTGCATCGTAGACGTCGCATCGCCCATACGAATCAGATAAACGCCGTTAGTCGGGACTATTATTGTACACGCTTTTAAGGCATTACGACTTTGGCTGTGAATGACAGAGAGCGCCGAATCGGCCCGTTCTTTTTCCAGCGAAGCCAGAATGAACGGGCCGATGGCTTTTCCTTCATTCTGAACAAGGCCGACATCCGACCCACACAGGTAATAGTTGACGGTTCCCGTTCTCGACAAATTTGATTTCGGCCCAAGACCGGCTGAAGCACAACTCTGGATAATGTCCAGGTTATCCCCGTTTTTCTTAACAAACGTATTCAGCAACCCGGCATAGGCCTTCTCAGCCACCGGCAAATACGTTGATTTATCCAGCAAACCAAGCCGGACACCTTTAAAAAAGGCATACGCAAACATGCAGGAGCAAGAAGCTTCCAGATAATTGGCCGTCGTCCCGATATTGTAGCGCGTTCCGCCAACCAGGTCACCTGTACCATCTGCTTTTTTGGTTCCGTCATATTGCAACAGTTGGAACCAAACGCCGGAAGCCACATCCTGCCAACGTTTCAGACCAGCAGCTACCTGCTGATAATTGGCCAGCAAAACAGGCCGGTCCGGATGATCGGCCGGCATCATCTCCAGCACATCAGTCAGACCGGCAAAATACCAACCCATGCTTCGCCCCCAGAATTCCTTACTACAGCCTTTGAACGGAGCAGTCTGATTTGACCAAAAAGCATTGGCATCTGCCGGTGTTGCAGTCCAGGCATGATAATTGAGTTGTTTTTCCGTATCATAAGTATAGGTATGCAGAATTTTGAACTGCAGGGCAATATCCGACCACGCTGCTTCGTTGCCGGCCAGGCTGTCCTTGCCAAACACATATTGCCATTGGGCATAGACAGCCGGTCCCATGTACAGTCCGTCCAGCCACATTTGGTCCGGATAGGATGCCTTGTGGTAAAATCCGCCGGCGCCGGGCAATCCTGCCGCAATGCGGGCATGTTCGTATTTCAGTTTGTTCCGGATAACCGTTGCGGCATTTCTGAACCGGTTAGCCTCAGTCAGGTCTCCTTTTTTCAGTTCTTCACCATACAATGTGAAAAAAATCTTACCAGCAGCCAGATCATCCAGGTTACTTTTTCCCAAGGCTGAGGTGCCGCCCGAGTTGACGACCATCGAACCGTCACTGTTCGTACTCCGGTCGGCAAAGGATTTCACGGCATCATAATAAGCCGTTTTCTCCGGATATTGTTCCCAGGTCTTCAGTACAGCATTGGCTACCAACCCGGTCACATAATCCCACCCGGACGCAGACAGCGATGTCTTATGCGTTTTATTGCTATAGAAATCACCCAGCCCATGCGATTCGACCATTTGCTGTGAGAGAGGCATTTCAGCCACTGCCGTTAGAGACATTCCAAATACAATCACCAGAACAGGAACACGTTTCATAGGATACCGGTTATTTTAAATTAAGGTCATATGTCGGCTAATTGGCTTAGACGCTTTTTATAAGCTGGTCCGTTTCATATAGTATTCATTAACAATTGATGCAAATATAGCATTTTACGCTGCAACTGGGAAAGCGGTCGCCTGTTCCGTTACGATTTATCGATCTGCATCGAACTTACTGAATCCAACGTTGTTAATTAGTGTCACCCCTTTATGTGAATACGTTCATCTTTAAAACCAACGACCTATGCCAGCAAAACGATTGATTGAGTTTTTGAACGACAACCAGGTCAAATTCGTCACCATCCG
>JAUZOU010000475.1 GCA_030706285.1 Bacteroidota bacterium | reverse complement strand
GTTGTTGTTTTTAAAGAGGTTTTCATATGATCATATTTTTTCAGTCCAAGGTCCCATGCAATTCGTCTGTCACATGATCAGCTGCTTTGACGTTTGGTATAAATCTGTTCGTTTCATCATCAATTGTTGTGGCTGCTGTTTGAAACGGGTTTTATTAATTATAATTGACTGTCACCGGAAATGGGGTGGCTGTTGCATAGATACCTAAATTCTGATTGCCTGTCACTAATAACGTAGCACCGACCAGCACATCCTTTGCTCCGTCTGAGAGTAAGCCGGAGTTTGTTGGTGTACTGGTGAAATTGGTAACCATCATGCTTTTATTACCATTGCTGAGCAAAACAGGCTCGTCCGGTAAGGTAATTGAAAAGGTGGCACCGGCGCTGCCCTTAACCCGGAAAGAAGCTAGTGAAACCTCTTCTGTCCCATCCATGAGTTCAACGGCACCTGAAGCAGAGCGCACTTTGTTTTCCGGCGATAACGTGACACTCCCTGATCCGGATTCAACAGATACATGTCCGAAGTTCATATCCTGAACTTTGACGATTGAAATCGGTGAAACAATGGTCACGGAAATATGACCTGTCGCTGTTACTTGTGAAAATGTGCTGAATGAAAATACGATCATTGCAGCAGCTGCGAAAATGCATCGTATTGTTTTCATAGTTTTAGGCTTATTAGTGGTTCTGTATTCCAAATATAAGATAGGGCAGAGCCCTTTGTTGAAGGGGGAATGGCGCTTATGACTAGGACCTTTACTCGATTTCTTGTAGGGGAATCCTTACAAAAAAAGCGAACAAAAAGATAATGACAGTTTTACTATCATTCATGATACCTTATTGAAAAAATAAGTGTCAAACAAACAATTAATTAATCAGGCAGGTTGAAAATTTCAATTACTTTTGGGAAATTAATCGAAGATGGAAACAATCTACAGAAAGTCATTGCTATACAAAAGTGGACTCGGGCTATACTGTATTAATCACGTCCAGGGATGCAGCCATGGTTGCCGGTATCCGTGTTATGCATACATGATGGCTAAATCCTATGGTAAAACGATTGGGTATGCAGATTGGTGCCAGCCCAGGTTGGTGGCTAATGCTGAAGCGTTGCTTGCAAAAGAACTGGCTCATAAGAAAGTGAAACCTTCGACGATTCATTTATGTCTCAGCACAGACCCATTCATGACAGGCTATGACGAAATAATTGATATGAGTTTGCGCCTCATTGCCTTAATCAACTCGTTTGATATAGCTTGTTCTGTCCTGACAAAAGGCCGTTTTCCATCTGCATTGGCAGATATGTCCCGGTTTTCAACCGAAAATCGATATACCATCAGCCTGATTTCTCTGGATGAGGATTTCCGTATAAAATGGGAGCCAGGAGCGACGCCTTACGCCGAACGAATCGCTGCATTGAAATACCTTCATGAGCATGGGCTCAAAACACAGGTTCACATGGAGCCATATCCGACGCCTAATCTTATCCGGCAAGATCTATCCTTGATTCTAGACGAGATTGGATTTGTAGACCACATTTTTTTTGGTGGTTGGAACTATAACAATCTGGTGAAAGAATTTGGACAATACCGTTCATTTTATTCTGAGCAACAAAACAAGATCAGGCAGTTTTGTGAAGATCGAAACATACAATATGCATTTTGATTATCAGGTTGATAGATGATTCTACGACATGCTATAGCTGTTTGCTTGTCATATTTTTGCAATGCTGTTAATATATGTTAATGTAAATAAAATCAATAAGTTGAGACTGTATGTTTTAGAAATTTTTATCGTATGTTTGTAAAAAGGGTGTCCGGGTTAACATATGGACAAAAATACTTGGATTAGGTAAAATACTAGTATTAATCAATAGGCTGTTTCTATAAAGATATCATAATCTTGTACCTGTTGCTCCTGTCGATTTTATCGGTTGGAGAAGATTCTTAGCCTTCCTTGGCGAAATGTTGAATGATAATCTGATCATTTAAAGAATGCAGGGCAAATCACTCCATTTGTAATTGGAAACTGAGCTTTAATCGCCTTTAAAAAAACACCTTAACAGGAAGGCATAAGAGAAACTCTTTTAAATCAAAAACATACGTTGAACTAAAAAAACATTTAGTTGGCTTGACTGATCGTCTTTTATCTGCTGAGGTTGGAACAATGTCGAAAATTAGTAGCGGTAACTGCAAATACCAACTGACTGTATTGAACTAATTGGTTTCGAAATATGTTAAGACCTTAGAGCCGCTAAACAAAAAGGTCCTATATGGTCAACAGACATTATTCTATCCTTCAACTTTCCCTCCATCACCAACACTGGTTGGTGCAATTGGCGTCGGTTCAATTTTACGATAAAATTGTGTGACCTGCTGTGCTTGCTGTACCTCTCTTCGGCAGTACTACCCACCCCCCAGGCATTTACACCAACAACCACTACAGTTTGTGTAACCGACGCCAGTTCTTTTCTTCATTCATCAGGAACGTCATACCTCTCTTATGCTATATACCGTTCAACACGAGTTTTTGCCATCCAATATCTCAT
>JAUZOU010000474.1 GCA_030706285.1 Bacteroidota bacterium | reverse complement strand
TTTTATGGACGTAAAGATAGAAAAATCCTGGAAAACGGCATTGGAACCCGAGTTTGAAAAACAATACTTTAAACAACTCACCGATTTTGTCCGTCAAGAATACACTCAAAAGACCATTTTTCCAAAAGGCAGTCTGATCTTTAACGCATTCGACCTTTGCCCGCTTGACCAGGTCAAAGTGGTTATCCTCGGGCAAGATCCGTACCACGAACCCGGGCAAGCACACGGTTTGTGTTTTTCGGTACCGGAAGCCACACCCTTTCCACCATCACTGCAGAACATTTTTAAAGAAATCCGTTCAGACATGGGGTATGAGCCTATTCCCGACGGGAACCTGGAACGCTGGGCCAGACAGGGTGTGCTGCTGCTCAACGCAACCCTGACCGTCAGAGCCCATCAAGCCGGTTCACACCAGAATAAAGGCTGGGAAGCATTCACCGATGCCGTCGTACACTACCTGGCCGAAAACCGTGAAAACCTGGTTTTCCTCCTGTGGGGATCCTATGCTCAAAAGAAAGGGGAATTTATCGATGCAAACAGGCACCTGATACTCAAATCTGTTCACCCGTCACCACTGTCCGCACACCGGGGCTTTTTCGGCAACCATCACTTCAGCCAGGCCAACAACTGGTTGCTTAGTAAAGGGCTGTCTCCCATCGACTGGCATTAAAACGTTCCGGATCAATTACCCCAGATGTAGTTATCACGTGGGTTCTGGTGTTGTTCGTATTTCAAGTCCTGTAGCAGGGACGATTTCACACGAATAGAAAAATTGTACGATTTGTAGGGGCCAATCGGAATAAAACTGGCTGACATCTCCCAGCAATGCAAATCACGGGAAACCGTACAATTCATCGTGGCAAATTGCTTATATTCGAAATTATAGCTGGTAGAAGCCGTAAACTTCCATTTATCATACAGTGAGATGTTGCCGCTTAAGCTCAGGTTTTGCGTCAGCTTGTAATTGTAGTCCAGCTTTTCCTTATTGAACGTGTACCGGCCATATCTGAGCGAATAACTGAAATTGATACTCCAGGGCATCTTGAACGGTTGATACAACATTTCCTCAGGATCAAGCGGTTTTTGTTCGGCAGGAGGCGCCTGACCGGTTCCGGTTGGCGCACTTCCGTCCGATGCGGCTTCTCCACCTTCCGATGAAGACCCCGAACCGGTATCGCCATTGGTTTTCTTCTCCTTTTTCTTAAATGTCTCGTTACTGATGGAATACGAAAAAGACGTACCGGTACTGGTCAGCCGGCCGGGAATGCCCAATTTGGCAAAGGTCGTCTCATTGACCTTAACCGGGTTGCCCGATGAATTCAGCTGGTACATGTAGGGGTCCAAAGAGGTGCTCAGATTCAACGTATATTTTTTCCCGAATTTTAAACGAAGAGCGACGCTGATATCACTCCAGTTCAAACTATCGGCCGCCAGATTATAACTGCTGCCAAACTGAAACAGATCGATCAGGCTGACCTTCTTTTCAACCACCCCCGTATCGGTCGGCTGATTCAATTTCATTTCCAGGTTATTGATGACATTAAAGCCGATCGAACCGGACTTACCGGCGGAAGGAGAGCCGTATAAGGAATTGGCATAACGTGAATATGTAACCGTCTGCAGTACCCCTTTGGTATCCGTATATGAATAATCGTCATAATAGCCATAGCGTTGAGCCCCAAAATCAGGCTTATAATTATAAGAAATCGAAGGGGTGATCACATGTCTAATCTGACCGATCTTGTTTCCGAAGATCTTCCGGACGGGTGTATACATTCCGTATAATTTTGTATCGGCAGTAAGGCTGGCTGAATAATCCCATACCCTGTTGAAGCCCCAGATCGTATCGGTAACCTCCTTGTTGGTCGCTTGATCAAAGTTCTTTCTGATCGAACTCGAATACCAACGTTCCGTATAATTTACCGAAGGAGTCACCGTGACGTAATTCAACAAATTGAACTTGCTTGAAAGGGACAAATTATGCTGAGCGCCGTTTTTCCAGTCTTTGATCAGCGACTTATGCAGGAATTGATCTTCCTTCACCTCACTGATACTGTTAGCAAAAGACCCGGTATAACCAAGTCTGATGTCTTCATACCACCGCGGATTTCCGACAGCATTCTTCCTTTTGAACGGATTGATACTTGACATACTGATGGTCAAACTCGGCAACGAAACAGAAAGCGTCGAGTCTTTACTTCGCTGCGTAATGTTCATGGACATATTCGCGGAGAAAGGACTATCACCGAAACGCTGGCTCATATTGATACTTGAGCTCTTGGTATTGCTGGAGAACGCTTCCGGATTGTAGTACGATTTCAGGTCACTTCTGGCATAACCACTGGTTGCAAAATTGACGCTGGCTGAGAATGTCCTGTAAGGGTTGGCTTTGGCATCCTGAGAATGGCTCCATGTCAGGTTAAAATTTTTGGCCTTGGCATAGTCCGGCAAATTTTTTTCACTGGTCACTGTTTCAAGATAGGACGCATTGAACGAACCGGAATACTTATACTTTACCCGGTAATTTGTCCTTCCCGTAAGGCCCCAGGATCCT
>JAUZOU010000473.1 GCA_030706285.1 Bacteroidota bacterium | reverse complement strand
TTTGTCAGGCCGTCGACTATGGATGCGATTTTCGGGCCGAAATTTTTTTCGATATCCTCAACCGTATATTCGGTGTCTTCTACCACATCGTGAAGCAGTGCCGAGCAGATGGACGTTGATCCCAGGCCTATTTCCGTACAGCAAATACGGGCAACGGCAATCGGGTGCATGATGTATGGCTCGCCGGAACGGCGTTTGATCCCTCTGTGGGCATGGTTTGCAAAATCGAATGCTTTGCGGATTATGGCCTCTTTTTTACGGTGGTTCGAGTCCATGTATTCCTTAAGAAGCGCATTGAATGCTTCTTCGATTTTGGTCGTTTCTGCCTGACTGAAAGCCAAAGGATCATTCATAGTTGCTATCTGTTAATATATTTTCAGGCGCATGCCTGGCTGTAGCCTGCTTGAGTGGATACTGTTCCAGCGTTTCAGTTTGGCTACTGACACCCTGTGCCTGTTTGCTATGGCTTGTAAGGTATCACCCCTTCGAACCCTGTAACTATGATACTGAGGCTGCGCTGCCTGTACATGGACTACCGGCGGATCTGCCGGTTTCGCTGTCAATGCATCTTCGTTGAGTAAGACATCGGCTTCATATTTTGGAATGCTGTCCTGATAGTCGATGTAGGCCATTGTGTATTTAGCCGGCAGGCATAAAATATGTGGATTGTCGGAAGAGCCGGGGATGATTTCGCACCGGTATTGCGGATTCATGGATTTGAGTGTCTCTTTTGGAATGCCGATGACGGAGGCTATCTGGTCGAAGTGGATTTTATTATAGATCCACATGGTATCGGTGACCGTGGCAAGGCTGGTTTTGATCGGACAGAGTTCGTGCTCTTTGTAGAAATGCATGATGTAGTTGGCTGCAATGAACAACGGAACATAAGCCCGTGTTTCCCTGGGCAGGTAATAATAAATATCCCAGTAATTGCGTTTGCCGGCTCTTCTGATGGCCTTATTCACATTGCCGGGACCACAGTTATAAGCGGCAATGGCCAGCTGCCAATCTCCGAAAATCCCGTACAGATCTTTCAGATAGCGGGCGGCAGCGTCCGACGATTTGATGGGATCACGTCGTTCATCCACCAGCGTGTTGATTTCAAGCCCGTAGATAATGCCTGTTCCATACATGAATTGCCAGAGGCCTGCAGCCCCTACTCTGGAAACAGCATTGGGATTAAGGGCGGATTCGACAACGGACAAATATTTTAATTCGAGTGGCAACTGATATTTCTCAAGCGCTTGTTCAAAGTAGGGGAAATAATAGTCTCCCAAGCCAAGCATGACTTGTACTTGTTCGCGCTTTTCATTGCTGTAAAGGTCAATGCACCGCCTGATGACGGGATTGAAGGTCATCGGTATGACGGTGGGAATGGATCCCAGTCTGGCCATCAGCACTGAATCGGAAAAGGAGGGTATGGTTGAGTCGCAGTCGCATTCTTTGCTGACTCTCCGGTATGTCTTGATATGCCAGTCTTGCAACAGGCTGTCCAAGTCTGTATTCAAACTTTCAGGAATATCAATATCATGATCCGTCCATACGTTGCCGGTATATTCTGCTGCGCTTGGTATGCTGTCATTGGCGTAGGCCGTTAGACAACAGTACAGACAGAGCAACAGGTAGAGCACGCGGTTCATAGATATTGGATGTTTTTTATTATAAATTAGAAACGAAAAGATAAACTCAATTCAAGCGATTTGGCACAGCCGAATCCTCCGGAAGCGGGGACTGGACACAAAGACAAATTCGGAGTGATGTCGAAATTATATAGTTGCGCATCGACATACGCGTCTAAGATACAAATTAAATACAAACCGGCTGCGCAAATAAAACTTAAATCTCTGGTTCGGCGGTAACTTTGCTGACGGTTCTTGAGGATAGTCTCCAAATAAGACTCGTTGTAATTTGCTGTACCAGAAGGTAATAACTTTAAGTAACTTTGTGTTTCAGGATTGTTGTCTGAGATATCCCTATAGGCATTGGTATAAGCAACATAGTATTTGCTGTTCCAGTTGATGGCATAAGCTATGCCTGCAATACCTCCGGCAATCACCGGTAATTTCCAGTACCGGTGGTTGTAAAGTTGTCCGAGTCCTGGAAAAAGGACTGAGTACCAAATAGCCCTGGTCGGATCTGGTTTGTATAGTTTGATGGAATCTTTTATGCCGGCTGTTGCCGTATCCGTTTTGGTGACAGTGGGAACCGGCGTTGTTGCAAGGGGCCTGTCAGTCAGTTTGACGGCTGTTTTCTGTGCCGAAGTGGCAGCTGCGTTAAGGCTGTCTGAAAGCCTGGATACAGAGGTGGCTAAGTTTAGTGAATCAATGATGACAACAGACTTCTTATCCTGAGCGTTCAAATGACCATAGCCCGTGAAACAAAGCAAGCACGACAGCATCATCGTGCACAAACGATATGTATGTGCCTGACGTATCAATGTCAGTTGATCAGTTTATCAAAACGTTCAAGCAATTGCTCCAATTGTTCTTCTGATTTGAATGGAATGTTGATGCTTCCTTTTCCATTTTTACCGATAGAGAAACGAACGCTGGTT
>JAUZOU010000472.1 GCA_030706285.1 Bacteroidota bacterium | reverse complement strand
ACTGTGCGTCCCATGCCAGCTGCAGAGACCAGCATTTCAACCGTCAGCTCACTGTTGGACATATTTTCTTCCATGAAGCCCATGATCCTTTTCAGGAAAGCCGAATCCTGAGATTGAATGGCTCCTGAAACAGAGACCGTCGCTGAAGGAAAAGCGAACAAATCATGGCGAAATTTTTCCTGCAACATCCGGCGTTGCATCAGGATGTTGTCAATCCTGGCCTCCAGATAAGCCGCGCTGAATGGTTTGGTTATATAATCATCCACACCGGTCTGAACACTTTCAAGTTGTGACTCAAGGTCTGATTTGGCTGTCAGCAGAATAAGGGGAATATGGCACGTCCGTTCATCTTCCTTCATGCGTCGCGTCAACTCGATACCGTCCATAACCGGCATCATCAAGTCAGAAATCACAAAATCAGGCATCAGATTTCCTATCATGTTCCAGGCTGCCAGTCCGTCAGGAGCATCAGCCACTCTGAATTTCTTGGATAAAATAGACGTCAGGAATGTCCGGAGTTCCACATTGTCCTCTACCACCAGCAACAACGGTTGGTGCTCAAGATCCACATCCGGAAGAGCAGCCGAACAAACCAGTTGTTTATCATCGAGTACATCAGGAAGTTGTTTGGAATCATCCTGGATAATCACCCCATCCAACGTCTTAAAATGGGCTGTTCCAAGTTTGAACCGAAGTTCAAACTTGGAACCTTTGCCTAATTGACTGGACACGTTGATCGTACCTCCGTGCAAACCGACCAGGTCTTTGACCAGATTTAAACCGATTCCGGTTCCCGGAATATTGCTGGTTTCATCATAAGAGAAGAACCGCTCAAACAAATGGGCCAGTTTTTCCCTTGAAATGCCTGTTCCCTCATCCTCCACCGTTACAACAGCTTCAGGTCCTTCAATACGGGTAGTCACCGTTACGGCCTTTCCTCCTGAAGTGAATTTGAACGCATTTGACAAGAGGTTATAAATAATGGTATCGTACTTGTCTCTGTCCAGAAAAACAGTCGCGCCTTCCGTCTCGTCCCTGAGGCTGAGCCGGATCATTCGTTCCTGGGCCGTCGGTTCGAAATTGGACGCAATACGGGCGGTAAACAGACCGATCGGGGTTTCTTCAACCTTGAGCGTCATTTTTTTGTCCTGAACTTTACGAAAATCCAACAACTGGTTGATCAGCCTCAGCATACGGTCTATATTCCGTTGCACGATGGTCAGACTGGTTCTCGAATCCTGAGACAAATTCTGATCTTGCATGACATGATCGACAGGCCCGGATATCAGTGTCAGTGGTGTACGAAGTTCATGAGACATATCCGTAAAGAACCGGTTTTTCAGATCTCCGACTTTCTGTTCAACCACGACTTCACTACGTAACCTGTATATGGTAGTCAGAAAATACAACGCTGCAAGGAATAATGCCAGACCGAGGATGATGTAGCTAAAAATAGCCCAGCCCGTTTCCCAGAAAGAGGGTCTGACACTAATTTTCAACGACCGCACGTTGTTCATCCAAAAGCCCTCACTGTTGGTAGACCGGACTTTGAACACATATTCACCCGGAGAAAGATTGGTATACGTAACGGAATTGGCCTTCTGGGCATTGATCCAGTCACGATCCACAGGATCGAGTCTGTACGAATACTGAATATTCTCAGGGGCCCGGAAATCGAGGGCGGCAAACTCGATGCTGAAAACATTCTGTCCGTGCTTTAGCTTGACGCATTTTACCTCATCAATATTGACCGGCAGCGGTGAATTTTTCGTTCCGATCGGAACTTCATGGTTGAACAGGAAAAAGCGGGTAAAAACCAAACGCGGCACGATCGTGGCTGTTTTGACGCTGGATGGATTGAAACGGTAAAATCCGTTCATCGTTCCGGCGCAGATATCGCCGTTGCTCAACAAGCAGGAGGCAGATTCGGAGAAAGTAACGGGATCGAGGCCGTAGTTTTTATTGTAAATATCCAGGTTATGCGTTTTAATGTCGAAACGGGCAATACTGTTTTCTGAAATAAGCCACAGAAAGCCCTGCAAATCTTCTTCGAGCCCCAGTACGATATCGCTGGGCAGCCCGTCTTTTTGAGTATAGGCTTTGAAATGGGGTACTTGCCCTAACCTGAAAGAGGCACTCAGCCTGTTCAGGCCGCCACCGAAGGTTCCGAACCACCGTTCTCCGTGTGCATCGATATGAATGCAATAGACATCGTTCGTCCTGAGACTGGTGGCATCCAGGCCTTGTTTCCGGTATTCATAGAAAACAATGTTCGAGGGATTGCTGAAATCGGCGTCAAACGCAACAAGCCCGTTTACGGTGGCCACCCAGATGACTCCCTGCCGGTCCTGGCAGAGATCACGGATCTTGCGGCAATTTTCATAAGGATAACTATCCAGCCCGTTGCCCGCATGAATAAAACGGAAACTGTCGTTTTTTTCTTCTACCAGATTAAGAACGCCGCCGTAAATTCCGGCCCATATCCTACCCAGGTTGTCTTCCAGCAACGCATAGCAAATAGTTGAATTAGGCCGCGCCCCAACTACATCGAGTT
>JAUZOU010000471.1 GCA_030706285.1 Bacteroidota bacterium | reverse complement strand
GAACCAAGATATTCCTATCAGGATAACGTTCTTGCTCCTGGAATCGAGCCATTAAACAGCTGGGTTACAACCCGTACCTTTACCTTCGGTGTTAATCTTTCATTTTAAATAAAAAGAATATGCTCAACAATAATAGATTAGTTAGGAAAACACACCTGAAAAAAATACAGGTCTTTGCTATCGTTCTTGCGATCATTGCCATCTATCCATCCTGTACAAATCTGGATGAAGTATATTATAGTCAGCTTGGCAGTGACAACTTTCTGAAAACGGATGAAGAAGTGACAGCTGCGGTTGGTGCAGCTTACAGCAGCCTAAAATTTTTCAACAGCTTCGGCAATTTGTTTACACTGATCGAAACATCAGGAGAAGCCGGGCTTCCGGGGAGGACAGGCGGAGACTGGCTTGGCGACGGATTGCATGTCAGGCTGATTCAACATACCTGGACGAAGGATGAAGGAAATTTCAGTGAGGTGTGGTCGGGCTATTATGCAGGGGTAAACGATTGCAACCGGATCATCTATCAGTTGGAAAATCTGAATGCGGACAAATACAGAAGTTATATTGCCGAACTTAAAACGATCAGGGCATTATGGTACTTGTGGTTGATTGACGAATGGGGAAATGTCCCGATTATTCAAAAATATGACGTCCCGAGTGATTATTTACCGAAAACGAATACAAGGCTTGAAGTTTACAATTTTATAGAGAAAGAGCTTACGGACAATATAGCGTATCTTTCGAAAGAAAATGATGCTTCAACTTACGGTAGGGCAACTTATTGGACAGCAAAATCAATTCTGGCAAAACTGTATCTGAATGCTGAAGTGTACACCGGTACGCCTCAATGGCAAAAGGCGGCAGATGCCTGTGAAGAAATCATCAAGTCAACAAAGTTTTCATTGATGGACGATGACAGTCAGAACTTTATAGCTCAAAACCAAAATTCGACAGAAGCTATTTTTGCCATACCATACGATGCCGTGCATACAGAATGGACGAACTTTCTACCTCTGATTACTCTTCATTATGCCAGTCAACAGACGTTTAAGCTTAAAAATCAGCCATGGAATGGGTTGAGCGTTCAGACCGATTTCTTCAATCTGTATGAAGACAAAGACAAGCGTAAATCGGATAATTTCCTCTGGGGACCTCAGTATACCTATGAAGGAGCACCTTTAGTCGATATGGGCTATGAAAAGGATACCACCCTTGATCCGGACGGACCTCAGATTATTTTTACTCCTACCTTTACCGGTACGGTATCCGCGACGGCACGTCAATGTGGTGCAAGGGTAAAGAAATGGGAGATCGAAATAGGAGGAACCGGTCATACGAACAGTGATTTCTTTGTTTTCCGGTACACGGATATTTTAATGACGAGGGCAGAAGCACTTTGGAGACTTGATCCTTCCAGTGCGGAAGCGTTGGAACTGATTAACCAGATAAGAACAAGATCTAACGTGGATCCGTTTAAAACCTTGACAGCGCAGGAGATTTTGGATGAGAGAGGAAGGGAACTTTTTATGGAAGGTTGGCGTCGCTCCGATCTGATCCGTTTTGACAAGTATAATGATCCGACCATCTGGAAGCCGTATAAGAGTGAGTCATTCAGAAAACTCTTCCCGATATCTTCGAAACAGCTGGATGCAAATCCGACATTAACCCAGAATCCTGGGTATTCAAAATAGGTATCCGATCTTTATGATAACTGTCTGCGGCTTATTGTGGCTAGGTCGCAGACAGTTTTTTAATGATAACTGATGTCGTAGCTTTCTGGTTGCGTGAAAAAAATCAGTACATTAGGCCTGTTAATAGCCATGATAAATGAATAGATAGTAGGTATGAAAAATAGATTTAGTGCATTTGTTTTGGTGGCATTCATCAGTTCTTTGCTATCAGCTGAAAATTTGGTATCGCCCGACGGACGTTTAAGAATGAGCTTTACGCTTGGTTCCCAGGGCGCTCCTACTTATGGATTGTCCTATAAAGGTAAAGAAGTGATCAAACCGTCAACGTTAGGGCTGGAGCTTAAAAATGCGCCTGATTTGATGGCTGGCTTTACTGTTGCAGCTGTAAAGACTGCTTCCTTTGATGAAACATGGCAGCCTGTCTGGGGAGAAGAAAAGCAAATCAGAAACCGGTACAATGAACTGGCTGTTACCCTGAATCAGGCATCGACGGACAGACAGATGGTCATAAGGTTCAGATTGTATAATGAAGGGCTTGGCTTTCGTTACGAATTTCCTGAACAAAAGAGTCTGACCTATTTTGTCATTAAGGAGGAACGCACTCAGTTTGCAATGACAGGAGATCATACCGCCTTCTGGATTCCGGGTGATTACGACACACAGGAATATGATTATACCGAATCCCGCCTTTCGGAAATCAGGGGCCTGATGAAGGGGGCAATTACCAGTAATGAGTCGCAGACGCCTTTTTCTCTTACCGGTGTTCAGACGGCCTTGATGATGAAGACGGCCGACGGCCTTTATATAAATTTACATGAGGCAGCCTTGGTTGATTATTCCTGCATGAGTTTGAACCTGGATGACAAGAATCTTG
>JAUZOU010000470.1 GCA_030706285.1 Bacteroidota bacterium | reverse complement strand
TGGCAAGCACCATCGATGCCTCCATGCCAGTAAAATCCGGTATGATTGGTGTAATTTTCTGAAAATCCAGCTGATAACAGGTATTTTCCGAAATAAAACGTTTGGTCGTAAATGAGACTGTACGTCGTCCGTTGTTTGCCGTATGTAAATAACGCCTCTTTGTCCAGCGGATCTGTTTGGGGGCAGTCAGCGGCTCGCCAAGTACATTGCTGACTATCTGCTCATGCCGGATATCGGCTCCGATCAACCTTTTTTGGTGTTCGGTCGTGACGGTGCGGGAAAAATGACCGCCATTGACGTTCGTCAGATGATAGTTATGGGTTGTGTACCAGCTGGGGGCATTTTCCATATCGCGGAACAATTCGAACCGATCGTGGTGTTGACGTTCATACACCTGAATCTGCCAGTCGGTGTTTTCAACTGTTTTGTTCCAACTAAAGGATGAAAACAAGGTTTTAGTTGCATCAAACTGGTTGGGATATTTGAAACTGTAAAAACTGTTTGCTCCGAATGCTTTTTGCTGGTAACCGAGTTGAAGTAGAAAATGACCGGCTGATGCGTTATGCCAGGAAGATTGGATATGGCTGTTCAGTATATCGTAATCCGTATTGGCCGTATAACCGTCGCTGGTATTTCTGGATAGTCCGGCATCCAGTTGCCAGGCATCTTTTTGGTAGGCGATGGAAGCGGCCGTTTTAAAAAAGCCCCAGTATCCGGTAGCAATTTCTGCTTGTCCTTTGAGTCCGTTTTGCTGAAGTGGCTGGTCGGTAATGAAATTAATGGCACCACAGAAGGCATTTGATCCAAGTGTCCGTGCTCCGGAACCTCGTAAAATTTCAATGCGCTGAATCTGGCTTAATTCAATCGGAATGTTGAGGTTGTAGTGTCCGGTTTGTGGGTCGGTGATGTTAACACCGTTAAGAAGAATAAGAACTTGATCGAAGGAACCTCCGTTGAGGCTGATGTCAGACTGTACGCCGTCTGAACCGCGTTGCCTGATGTCGACACCAGGCATGGTTTCTAGCATGTCATCGATACTTTGCACGGGTGATGCTGCAATTTCCTTTTGTCCTGCGACACTGACCGAGTGTGTCAGTTCCGACCAACGCATGGGCTGCTTGGCCGAGACCTCTACTTCCTGCAATGGTACGTCCGTGACGCTGGCTTCCGTGCTGTCTGCCTGGGCAAAGACGGCTTGGTATTTTACCTGTACGAGAGAGCAGGTAAAGGTGACCACTCCAATCTTTACCACCTTGTGCAAACTGGCAAAGGTAGCAAAGCCTTGACGCGACCAGTGTTTGAAACAGAAGGCCGGTTTTGATTGTTGTGTGTACATTAAATAAAATTAATATGAATTTAATTAAACAAATGGAGGATACCATAGGTGATATCCATCCAAACCAAATAGCGTAAAAATTTACCCAGCAGCATGCTACTACCGGCAATCCAGCAATTTGCCCGCATATACCCCAGTGAAACGGACAATAAATCTCCGACGATGGGAACAAATGAAAAAAAGGCCATGGCAGACCCTTTCCCGTGTAAAAAAGTCAAGGTTTTCTGTAACGTTGATCCCTTCACTTTCAGGTATTTTTCGATCCATTCGATGTTGCCTAAACGGCCAATCCAGAAACAGGTCATTCCTCCCAGAAAATTGCCTGCCGTAGCCGCCAGCAGACACCCTGAACGGTTGGCTCCGGCAGCCAGTAGCCCGCTTAAAACAAGCTCAGAACTGAATGGCAGAATACTCCCGGCAAGAAACGATGCGATGAATAGCCCGAAATAACTCCATTCGATGAAAACTTCCATATTTGTTAACTGTCAAAAGGTACCGTACAGAGCGTACTCCTGTGTGTTGCAAAAGACTTGGCTATACAGGTGCAAGCCAACGCGGTTGGTGTCGATTTTCCGGTTCAGCTGAAGTACCGGATGTCCGGGCTTCACCTCAAAAAAGTCGATGAGCCGTTTGTCGGCCTTGATGGCGAAAATCCGCTGCTCGCCACCTTTTACTTCCAGCTGATAACTGGAACGAAGGATGTTGAACAATGACGCATTTTCAAGGTTGCGCATGGTAAAACGTGGCAAATTGATGTTGGGTAACATGGTGATGTCAAAAAAGACAGGCCGGTTGTTCACGATGCGTAACCGTTCAAAATAAATACAACCGGCATCTCTTTCTACATCGGAAATCTGGTACCCGAAAGCTTCTTTCCAGGGACGTATTTCCGGTTTGACTATGATTTTTGTGATCAGATGTTCACCGATGGCGGAGGTTGTCCCTTTTAATGAGAGAATGCCGACACCTTTTGGTTTGCCGGTGACGATACTGCCTTTCCCCTGCTGCTTTTGAATGAAACCATCAACGACAAGCCTCTCGAGCGCATTTCTGACAGTTGGGCGGGCGACTTCGAAACGGGAACTTAAGTCATTTTCAGATGGTAAGAGGTCTCCTGGAACATAGACTCCACTTTCTATTTGATCGCGAAGTGCCTCATAAACCTTGCGATATTGGGGGAGGTGCGATTCGGGCATAGTTGAACGTGTTGATGTTGCAAAGATAGCAGT
>JAUZOU010000047.1 GCA_030706285.1 Bacteroidota bacterium | reverse complement strand
CAGACGAATGTTTTGTACCATTACTGGCAGCGTTGCCGTTACAGTTGATGGCCTATTACATCGCAATAGTGAAAGGGTGCAACGTCGATCAGCCCAGAAATTTGGCCAAATCTGTTACAGTAGAATAAAAAAAGAAAGATTGATTTATGAGTGAAGCCATTAAACACGAGTGTGGTATTGCCGTCATTCGCCTTTTGAAGCCGCTGGAGTATTACCATATCAAATATGGAACCTGGCAATATGGACAGCAAAAGCTTTACTTGTTGATGGAAAAGCAACATAACCGTGGTCAGGAAGGTGCCGGCATTGCTTGTGTGAAGCTGGATATGAAGCCTGGACAAGAATACATCAACCGCGAACGGGCACCTGGCTCTCAGGCTATCAATGCGCTGTTCGGTAAAATAGAACAAGCCTATTCCCGGTATAGTCTTGATCAGATACGGGATGCCGGATGGGCGAAAGAAAATTTGCCTTTTGCTGGCGAAATTTATATGGGGCATCTCCGTTACAGTACGACAGGCAAAGAAGGGTTGCAATACATTCACCCTTTTCTGAGGCGTAATAACTGGAAATCCCGTAACCTCTGTTTATGTGGTAATTTCAATTTGACCAACGTCAGTGAAGTGATCCAGACATTGGTCGATAAGGGGCAACACCCCCGTGATACCGGCGATATGTATTTGATGCTGGAAACCATGGGACACTATCTTGACCGGGAGGTTCAGAAAGAATATGACCAGTATAAGGCAAAAGGGACGCAGAACATCAGCCGGGTCATCGAAGAACAACTGGATATTCCTGCCGTATTAAAACGCTCTTCTTCCATTTGGGATGGTGGTTATACGATTGCCGGGATTTTAGGGCATGGTGATACGTTTGTTTTCAGAGACCCGTGGGGCATTCGCCCTGCCTTTTGGTATGCTGACGATGAGATTGTTGTGGTCGCTTCTGAGCGACCGGTCATTCAAACAGTGATTGGTGTCAATAAAGAGGACGTACATGAAATTGATCCGGGAAAAGCCTTGATCATCAAGAAAAATGGGCGTATAGAACAGGCCAAGATCAGAGAACCGCTCGAAAAGAGGGCCTGTTCATTCGAACGGATTTATTTTTCCAGAGGCAGTGACGAAGACATCTACAAAGAACGGAAAATGCTTGGCTCCTTGCTGACGGAACCGATTCTAAAGGCTGTTGACTACGATATCGAACATACGGTTTTCTCATTTATTCCAAATACGGCCGAAGTGGCTTATTTCGGGATGATGCAGGGTATTGACAACTATTTGATTAATCTCAAGAAATCCTATATCCATCAGCATATCAACAATTTGGATGAAGAAAAGCTGAACCATATCCTGACCTTAAAGGCTCGTACTGAAAAGGTTGCCATTAAAGATATCAAACTCCGTACATTTATTGCTCAGCAGGGAGGAAGGAACGATTTGGCCGCACATGTGTATGATGTGACGTGGGGTTCGCTGACACCGTTTGAAGACAACCTGGTCATCATCGATGATTCCATTGTTCGTGGGACAACACTGAAACAAAGTATCATCAAGATATTAGACCGGCTCCATCCAAAGAAAATTGTCATTGTTTCGTCCTCTCCTCAGGTACGTTACCCTGATTGTTACGGGATAGACATGTCCCGTATGAGTGAGTTTATTGCTTTTAAAGCGGCGATCGAACTGTTGCACGATACGCATCAGGATAAGATCATTAACGATGCTTACAACAAGGCGAAGGCGCAGCAACTAAAACCGAAAGACAAACAGACCGTCAATTACGTCAAGGAAATCTATGCTCCGTTTACCATTGAGCAGATTTCTGAAAAGATAGCCCAAATGTTGACATCCGATGGCATCACAGCAAGCATCCAATTAGTTTACCAGACTCCGGAGGCTTTACGGAAAGCCTGTCCGAACCATACGGGCGATTGGTATTTTACCGGCGATTATCCGACTCCCGGCGGTATCCGGCTGGTTAACCAGGCTTTTATCAATTACATTGAGGGCGTCGATAAGCGAGTGATGTAAAGAGTTTAAACGGGTATTGCCATAAAACCTGTTACAGGACGACACAACGATCAATCAATAAAACGAGGGTGAATCAAAAGCTGCTAGCTTAGATTCACCCTCGTTTCGTTTTTTTATGCGGGAGAAAGTTCTGAACGAACATGTCTTCGCATCCGTAACCGGCATCAGCTTCGACCATGCCGGGATAGATTCTGTATATGTCTTTGAATATCACGATGTGCTGCTTTAGGGCCTTGAATGCAAGTAAAACAACATAAAATGTTTCTTTTGTATGTCCTTAAACATGAAATAGATTTAACAATTAGCTCTATAAGGTATTATTTTTGTTTATCTAAAGATGATATATTGTTACTAATAAAATATTAAAACCAAAATTAAATCAAGAAAATGGGAAGCATAAAGAAAATGATTGTTTCTATAATTATAGTAACAATGTTTATGAGTGTAAATGCTCAGATTAATGTCGGCAGTAACGGAAATGTTGGGATTGGCTCTTCAAATCCACAATCAAAGCTAAGTGTTAATGCAGACGGTAGTTCATTATATGGGGCATATATAAAAAATTTGACCCCTGCAAATGGAGCAGTAGGTCTTTTTTCAACGACAGCCGTAAAAGATACTGCAATTAATACTGGTTATTGCTATAAGTCTGTCTGGGCGCCCATAACCTCAGGAGATGGGTATACATTTGGCCTTTATGGTCAAAGTTTAAGTTCGATACCTGTGAGCAAGGGCCGTTCTTTTGGTGTATATGGAGTTGCAGCTAATGCCACTAGCGGTTATAATTATGGGGTGTTGGGGGCTTTATCAGGAACAGCAAATGGAGCTGCAATATTCGGCACAACAAGTACAAACGCATGGGGTGAAGCTGTATCAGGGAGATATGCGGGGTGTTTTGTTGGAGATACATATATTAATGGGAAACTTGGATTAGGTATCGCGCCAACAACATATGCATTAGATGTTAATGGCGTTGTCCGTGCGACATCTTTTTTACAGTCCTCAGATAATCGATTAAAAGAGAACGTTACTGATTTAAAAGATTGCTTGCCAACATTAAGACAACTTCGATCTGTATCGTATAATCTTAAAGCTCCTCAAAACTCATCATTAAAGAACTTTATCAAGTCTTCTGGTGATACGATAGCTGAAACAAGTGCTCTGAAGGTCGATTCTGCCTTGTATTCAAAAAAGCACATTGGATTTATTGCTCAAGAAGTTCAACAACTTTATCCTCAGTTAATACAGGTTGACAAGGATAGTCTGCTTGCGATTGATTACATTGGACTTATTCCAATAATAGTTGAGGCATTAAAAGAACAAGATAGCATTATTTGTGAATTGAATCAAGAAATTAAAAGCCTCAGATCGTCGTTAAATAAGATTAGTTCAAAGCAAGATGCCCCGATTGCTTTATCTGATAATGTCGCGCTAACTAAAAAAGCAGTGAAGTTCCTGCCTTTACCTGGACTCAGAAATAAGAATAAAAACTTAACTCTGTGTGATGAAAAAAAGGAAGTAAGGCAATGATCAGGTTATTGCTTTAATCGCCGTTCCGCCAGTCCGGACAGCCTTGCTAGCTTCGATTCGAAAAGCTAAAAACAGGGTCTCATTCGGCTGAGTTTTCGAGGCGTCGTTTCACTCCTTGGAAGACGAAAACTCCGGGGCGCCTCTCTCCACCCTGTTTTTTTGACGCTTTTCTTCATAGTCGCCGCAGCCTGTCCGTACCCGCTTCACTGCCGGCTACTGTGCAATGCATTGATCCTTTTTGTGGAAGGAAGATTTTCAAACTTAAGAGTGAGCGATAACAAGCGATTGCATAATAGTATTGTCTTGTAAACATTCATAACATGATAAATTGGTTATCAGTCATTAACTTAAAATCCGATCCAGTGAAACACCTTTGTTTATTGTTGTTAGCCCTTTTGCCAATAGGATTCTGTACTGCCCAAACGATAGCCTATACATATGATGCAGCCGGAAACCGTATATCGAGGGTTTATGTGGTAAACCTAAGAAGTGCAACAATCCATACCAGTCCGCCAGACTCAGTCGAGGTCAAAGCCCCGCTTGGCCCGCTAAATATCACCGTCTATCCCAACCCGACGAAGGGCACTCTTGTCATTGATGTAATCGGTTTAAAGGAGGGGGAAACGGTTCAGCTACTGCTGTTCGATCCACAAGGTCGCCAGCTGTTAAGAGGACAAGGCACAGCCGGTTCGACACGCCTTGACCTGTCCGCCTATCCGACAGGATGGTACCTGCTTCGTGCCATCAAGAAAAGTGAAAAGATAGAGTTTAAGATTATTAAAGAATAACCCAATAGAAATACACAAAAAAATTCGACAGCCATGAAAAATACACATACCAGCGTTTTACTATCAATAATGATGATCCTGTCTCTCCTGCCACTGCCTATTTTGGCGGCGACGAATACGATAAATCAGGATTCAGTACCAAAAGCCAAGGTGCGCATCAATAACGGCAATAATTCCGATGCAGCCATTCTGGCTACAACGACAGCCGGCAACAACCTTGTCGTAAGTAGCTTGACTCCTGATACACAATGGGGAACCGTGTTCAAAATCAGCCATGAGTTTTATAACTCTGACCGAAGAAATGGCTACATCGCAGTTCATAGAGGCGGTGATACCTTCGGTGGCTTTCTTGATTTTGGAACAAATGGCTTATCGAGGGTGACAATAAACCAGGATGGAAAATTCGGTATTGGAACGACATTACCCTCATCGCAACTCGATGTTGCAGCCGCAAGCGGCGATGGCCTGCGTATTGGTAAAATAGGAGATACAGGCAATTTGTCAGTACCAATAGATAGCGTTACCGCCCGATACAATTTGGATTTCACCGGTTACCGGGATGTTGTAAATGACCAGATAGGCGCTCGGATATCGGCTATCAGATTTAATAACTATTTAGCAAACAATGCACTTGTTCAAAAGACGGGATTAAGCTTTTTAACCAATCCATTAGGTATGTTGGGCAAAGATACATGTTTGGTAGAGCGTATGCGAATCATGCCGAATGGGAATATCGGTATTGGTACCACCAAACCGGCATTCAAGCTTGATGTAATGGGAACTATCCGTGCAACAGAAGTGAAGGTCGTTTCGGTTGGCAGTTTCGCAGACTTTGTCTTCGATAAAAATTACGAGTTGCCCAAACTGGCCAAGGTTGGAGACTATATCCAGACGAATGGTCATTTACCTAATATTCCTTCGGCAAAAGATGTCAAAGAGAATGGCATGGACTTGGCCGAAATGCAGGTTAAGTTATTACAGAAGGTAGAAGAGTTAACGCTGTATGCCATCGAACAACAAAAACGGATTGAAGCCCAGACAAAGAAACTAGAAGAACAACAAGCACGTGTTCAAGAACTGGAACGGATAGTGAAAGAAAAATCCAATTGATCAGATAAGCCATGAAAAGACCATCTTATTCTGCCATACTAGTGGCGGCTCTGTTCGCATGTATAGGAGCTGTCCACAGTCAGGAAAAGAACTATACGCTTTCGGGCAATGAGAGCGGATCAACCAAAGCCTATGTTGCCCGGGACTATGTCTCATTAGAGCCTGGATTTACGTATTCTGCATCCGGGAGCAATACGTTTAATGCAAAAATAGACGAGACCTTAATCTTTCCCCCTGCAACGAATTATATGACAGAGTCTGGCACGATCACAAGTGATCCAACTCAAGGGGGCGTTGTGGGATCTATCCCCGGCCAGTTCGCTGTCAGCCCCACTGGGGCAGCAACCTACACGATCCCGATCGAATGCCCAGCGGGCATCAACGGCATGCAACCGAATATCTCACTGGTATACAACAGTCAGGGAGGAAATGGTATTGCTGGATGGGGGTGGAATATCAGCGGGCTATCGGCCATTAACAGGTGCATTCCCGATCAATTACGGGATGGTTATTCTGGCAAATTGACATATGGTGATTATGGCCCATATACTCTTGACGGAAAGAGATTGATTTTTTGGGGAGATCCGGCCTGGACGTTTAAAGTGGAAGATCAACCAGGAATAAATATTTCACTTGAACCGGAAGGGTTTATTGTACAAGGTAAAGATGGTAATAGATTATGGTATGGGAAAAACAGTGGTAAGCTATTCGCTGGTACTAATAATGATACTATAATATGCTATTATCTGGATTACGCTGAAGACCCCAATGGAAATTATATCAGTTACACCTATGAGCAGGAGGGTTTGTATAAATATATTAGGAAAATTGAATACGGAAGCAATGTTGACCAAGAGACAGGCTTTCAACATTTTGTTGAATTTAAATATGAAACGAGACCTGATGAGATCAAGTATTCCATAGGCAAATTTACTTCTGTAGTGAGTAAAAGGCTCGATTCAATTATAGTAGGTAGTAGGAATACAACAGTTCGTACGATTGGTTTAACATATACAGCGGATAGATATTCACGGCTACAAAAAATCATATTAACGGAATGGGATGGAAATGGGCCTAGAGCGGCGCATGTTTATTGGAATAGCTACCCAGTAGATTCTTTTTCAGAAGTAAACACATCAGTAACAGGTTTATTGTCTCTATATACAACAGATTATAAGGATATTACTTATATGTCTGCAGATTTGGATGGAAATGGAATGGATTATATTGAGGGACTTTGTGCAAACACCACAGCTAATAAGGTTTATGTTATGAATTTCATGCCTCAGAAAGACGAGAATAACGTTACATATTTCCACCTTTCCGGTTCGGTCAAAGAATTGCCAGGCACATATTTACTAGACAACACTAAAATTTATGCCAAAGAACCACTTGTGGGAGATATTGACGGAGATTGTAAGCAGGAAGTTGTTTTTCCGTATTTTGTTACGTCATCCGGAAATTCATTTATTAATTTTTATGCTGCACACAAAAACTTGATAGATACAATAGCCCTTGGAGGTTTAAATAAGTTTGATCTGAATGATGAGAACGAACCCGTATGTGGTGTTGCAGACTTAAATAACGATGGGATGACTGAGATATTTGCATTGGAAAGAAAAGTTACAGCAATTTGGAATACCTATTCCTTTCATTATCGTTCAACTTCAGATATGGTGTGGCGTGAACTTGAATTTTCCCTTATTGACGAACCACAAAAGGTTTTAGCCGCTGATTTCAATTCAGATGGCATGACGGATATTCTGGTACTATGCAAAGCCGGTTATACGTTTTGCTTTAATGCCGGAGAAAATGCGGCTGATAATCACAATTTATCATTTACCTATAGAAATGGAACGGATTTCAACTCACAATACAGTACCGTACAGGTAGGAGATTTTAACGGGGATGGTCATGTTGATTTGGTATTAAACGGTAAGGATAACTCCACTTGGCAATTTTCTATCAATAAAGGAGCTGGCACATTTGACAAAATCAGTCTGGGGGCAATAACAGCACATAGTAACACAATTTATCCGCAATTTTATAAATGCACGGTTTTAGATATTAATAATGATGGAAAATCGGACATTGTAACTTCCTGGCTTAAGGGTGTTTCAATTAGGAATTTGGAAACGTATTGCTATAGTACGACTACAACATTTATATCGACTGGTTATAATGTAGCTATTGCTGATTCTGCTTCTTACTTAGCATTAATATTAAATCTTGTATCAGGACAAGCGCATGAATATCAACCTTTTAGCTATTCTAAATCTCAGTTTGCTGTAGCCGGAGATTTCAACGGAGATGGAATACAGGAAATGCTTAATTATGGATACAATCTCATTGATGATAATAATGCGACTGTTGGATGGAGGTATTATGTAAATCCCAACCTCACCGTATCTTCCGGAAAAGTTTCGAAGATCGTGAATGGTTTCGATATAGAAACAGCGTATAAATACTGGAATCTGGTTGAAAGAGAATCAGAGTCCATCTATACTGCCCCACATATTGAAACATTGAGGTATCCGGCAGCTTTTTGTACGCCGACAATTCCGTTGGTGAAATCTGTAGAAACTGGTATTGGGAATGTTGTTGAAAAAACAACTTATAATTATGAAGATGCCCGCATTCATCTGGCCGGAAAAGGCTTTCTTGGTTTCAGGGTGGTTACAGAGGCAGATACGTTACAAAACAAGTCCGTGGCAAGGACCTATTCTTTTGACAATCAATTTTATCATCCGTATTTGGCAGAAGAAAAAGTATGTCTTATAGATACGGAAAAGAAAATTCGTTTGACCACCAATAATATGGAAGTTGTACCTCTTGGAGGCGGGTTGTATTTTCCGAAAACTGTCAGTACATCAGAAACGATTTATCCGAAAAGGACAACCATCGGGAACCCTTACACACTATCCAAGCTTACGGAGTATTTATCGTACGATTATTTTGGAGACCCTTTATCCGTAAGGACTACTGCAGGAGACTTAATTGAAACTCAAAACATCACATACGGACAATACGGTTCGTGGTGCCCAAATAAGCCAAAATTGGTGACCACCACTCGTCAGTTGGGGAGTAATTTCCAAACTCGAAGGATTGATTATAAATACGATACTAAAGGAAATGTGGTCAGGCAGGTAATTGATTCCACCGACGTAAACAAATTCGTAACAGCGTATAAGAACTTTGATTCTTTTGGACATCCCTTGACAATCGAAGAAACAGCCAATGGCAATACCCGGTCATCTTCTGTCGTTTATACTTCATCGGGACGCTTTGTTCAAAACAGGACGAATGCCTTGGGTGAAACGACGACCTATGACTGGGATGAGACAAGAGGATTGCTCAATACAGAAACGACACGGCTTGGGACGACGTCCTATATGTATGATGGGTTGGGGCGCCGGGTCAGAACAGAATATCCGGATGGCATAAAAAAATCGGACGTTTTGCGTTGGGCTAATTCCGGAAATGATTATGGTGCCAGTTATTATACCTACAGTGAGACATCCGGTTCGGGACCCGTCTATATCTGGTACGATACTCTCGGACGAGAGATCGTAAAAGAAACGAAAGGGCTGAATGATGATACGGTACGCGTGTTTACGGAATATTACATGGATGGAAAGATCAAGCGGATTTCTGAACCGACTTTTGAAACATCAGCTCAAACCTGGGCCACTACGTATACGTATAACAATTACGGTCAGCCTGAGACTATAACGACCCCCTTAGGTATCACCACCTATGCTTATGATGGTCTTACCACAACGATAACGTCTCCTTCCGGTACGACGGAGAAGAAACTGTATTCTAACGCTCTGACGGAATACATCAAACAGAACGGCAAGCAAGTAACGTACACGTATTATGCTTCGGGTTTGACCAAAACATCTACTCCGGCAGGAGGTACGTCTCTCACCATGGAATACGACCTCCAGGGTAACCGCACCAAACTGATCGATCCGGATGGGGGAACCATAGAATCTGCATATAATGGCTTTGGTGAATTACTCTGGAACCGCCAAGAGATAAAGACAGGGCAGCTCATTACAACGACCAATAACTATGTCGGCACAACGGGGCTGCTCCAGAGTATCGTGCGTAACGGGGAAATAACGGCCTACACGTATGACGGCCAAAACCGGATATCCACGATCGAAATCGCTGGAAAGAACAAACAGGCATTTGCGTACGATGCATTCGACCGTATCACGCAGGAGACAGAAACAATTGGCGCTAAGTCTTTTTTGACCAAGACGGAATACGACGCCCTTGGTCGTGAGAAAAAGCATATTTATCCATCGGGCTATTCTATAATCAACTGGTACGATACAAACGGTCTTCTGGTGGAGGTGACCGATAACAACAGTCGCTCCATTTGGAAGGAGCTGGATGAAAACGCCAAAGGGCAGCTGTTACGAGTAAGTCGTGGCGGCCGCGAAACGAAGTACGGTTTTGATGCCCGAAGTTTTCCGGATTCTATTTATTCTTCCGGTATTGTTGATATGACCTATTCTTTCAACACGAAAGGAAATCTTGAATACCGTCAGGATAACCATCTGACCAATCAGAAAGAGCTGTTCACGTATGACGAGCTCAACCGTCTGACAAAGTGGAACGTCTATCGGAACAATGTGTTGGCCAAATCGAATGGTCAGACCTATCATGACACGACGGGGAATATAGCTACAAGAACCGACCTGGATAATATATCAATGTATTACGGCTTGAAGGGCAAACCGCATGCGCTGGACTCGATAGACGGTGTCCCTGCGAAGTTTCCGACAAGCAATCTTTCGGTCACTTATACGGACTTTAAAAAGATCGATACTCTGAGCGAAGGAAACAAGCTTTACACGCTGACTTATGGGGTGGACGATCAGCGCCGGAAGTCTGTATATCAGGTAGGGGGAGTTGTTAAACAGACCCGTTATTATCTGGGCGATTACGAAGAAGAGGTGGATGCTAGTGGTAACATACGGAAAATTCATTATCTTAGTGGCGGAGCGGTGTTGATTCTTAACAACGGAAAAGATAGCCTGTTGTTCGGGTACACCGACTACCAGGGTTCTTTGATAGCATTGACCGACGAAAGTGGCAATGTATTGCAACGCTATGCCTATGATCCGTGGGGCAACCGTCGTAACCCGGAAGACTGGACACAGTCCGATACCCGAACCTCTTGGCTGCTCAATCGCGGCTACACCATGCACGAGCACCTTGACGCCTTCGGCATCATCAACATGAACGGCCGGGTGTATGACCCGCTGACAGCCCAGTTCTTTAGTCCAGACCCTTATGTTCAGGCACCTGATAATTGGTTAAATTATGGTCGGTACACCTATTGCTACAATAATCCGTTCAGCTATACGGATCCGGATGGAAATTTTATCTGGTTAATACCGAACATCGGTTGGAGCAAGGAAGGAGGATTGAGTGTTGGTCTTTCCTTGGCAGTAGGTCTTCCTGGTGCTGCAAGTATACAGATTGGAAGTGGATATAATTTTAAATCAGAAGATCCCTATTATTATGTGGGAGCTTCAGCTGCTTTCAATACGGCCTATTTGTCCTATACACCTTCAGGAGGTATGAGTGCTGGATATACAGTAGGAGCATCGATTTTTTCAGGGCTTCCTGTAAGTACTAATTTTTTAACGGCAGGAGCTAATTACAATATAACAAACAATGCATGGAGTGCGAATCTTTCTGCATGGCAATTTGACAAAAGCGGTTGTACTTTTAATCCGAGCGTAAATATAAGTTCTTCGATTTTACTATATAATTCAAAGGCGGATATTTCGGATTTGGAGTATAGAGATGAATATGGAACCACAGAAAAAGCAAAAGCCGAAATTGGAACAAATGCTCAAAAAGATGCACTGTTGAATGAATACGATATTGATATATCTGATTATGGAGTAGAAAGCGTCGATATGGAAAACACAACTTTCCCGAATGCAATGGAAAAGTCAGGGTATTCTAGAGATGCAAATGGAATCATTAAGAGAAATGGTAAGAGTTTAGTCGGAACTAGTTACCTAGAAGATGGATGGTTCCCCCAAAGTAAAATATATATGTCACCGAATGAAACAGGACGTCAATTTTTAATTGCGTTAAACCATGAGTTTATACATACGTGGCAGTGGCGTAATTTTGGGTGGCAAATAAATAGACGTTCATGGAATGAATTTAAAGAAGCATCAGCATATACATATACTAAAATGTATTATCCAAGTACTGTTGTTCCTCAATATCATGGAATATACAATATTTATAACTGGCCAAAACTAATCTCTCTGCCATAAAATGAATAAACGTATGAAAAGAATGCTTGTGCTACTAATTCTCATGTTAGGTTATATAGATGTTTTTAGTCAAAAGGATATCATATTTGAATGCAACGATTTATGTCTATCAATAACAATAAATGAATATACATTGTGGAAAAATGATCCAACCGATACAATAGGAGATGCTATTAATGAACCCTATACTTTGTCGGCTGGCCATGTGTGCTCAAATGATTCAATGATAATATGCTATGATACAATAAGGTTTCGAGAAAAGAAATTAGAATTTAAAAAATTGGATGCTTACCGGTTAAAAGTGTGCAATACTTCTCTGTTTTTTAAGCCTGGTGATATGTTGTATGCAAAAGTAATCTCTGACAGCATCGGGAGGCCAATACAGTATCTATCCTGGAAAGATGGCAAGCCTCATGGACGCTGGACATATCTTTCTGACAAGGGGGAGAAATATGTTTTATATGAGAATGGAAGCATCATTAAAGAATATTTTAAAACAAATGAGGAGATTTATAGAGATTCATTTAAAATTTCTCATTAACTACTAAGAAACACAGCAAGAACTTAAAACACGGGGTTCACCGGATGGTTACCCGTGTGAAGTATGATCCTTACGGTCGTGTGGTGAAAGCGTATTATCCGACAGTTGAGACGAACCTGAACAATAAGCTGGTGTTCAATGCGACGTTTGACGGTTCGGCGTCGCCGACGTCGACCACCTACGATGTGCTTGACCGTGCGACGAGCGTGACTCAACCGGACAACTCCACGACATCAACGAGTTACAGCCTAGACGTGGCCTTAAAACTACTAAAGACAACGGTTACGGATGCCCT